>JBQCFI010000195.1:0-49859 GCA_051959325.1 Ginsengibacter sp.
TGATTGATATACGCAATTTTCTTCTCGGTTGGAATAAAATGTTGCCAGCCTTGCATGGCGTCGCGCGGACATTCGGCGAGTTTGATTTGTTTCATTAATTATAGGATTCTTCAATTTTTAAATTAATGCATTTTTAAATTATTCTATTTGTTCTTGATACTGATAAAATAATTAAATCATTCGCTGTTTCATCGCCTCATACAAAATCATTCCTGCTGCTACAGAAACATTCAAAGATTCAAAGTCCTTTTGCATCGGAATTTTAAATTTTGCGTCACATAATTTATAAAGCGAAGGATGAATTCCTTTATCTTCACTTCCCAGAATAATGGCGGAAGGTTCTTTAAAATCAATATCAAAAACATTTTCCGCTGCGGTCATTTCACTTGCGAAAACTTTGATGCCATTCAGATGCATTTCGTCTATTGCCTGGTGCAAAGTTTTGACGCGGCAAACAGCAATATTTTCCAGCGCTCCTGCGGAAGTTGTGATCGCATCTTCACCCAATGCCCCTACCCCTTTTTCAGGAATTACAATCGCTTGAACACCGCAACAGTAGGCGGTTCTGGCCAATGCGCCTATATTTCTGATATCTGTAATTCCGTCCAACATCAGCAACAAAGGCGTTTCACCATTTTCAACGGTGAATGAGATAACATCCTGCAGGTTCTGATATTTGATCTTTGATTTTACGGCAATACATCCCTTCGGATTTTCCAGGTTAAAATTTCTGATCTTTTCGAAAGGAACTTTGTTTATTGGCACTTCAAATTCTCCTGCAACCTGTTTTAATTCATTTGTTTCATCAGAAGAAATATTATTCTGCAAATAAATTCTTTCAAGTTGTTCGCCGTTTTTCATTGCATGAATAACCGCAGGAATTCCGCCAATTAAAAGGCTTTTTTTGGGGCGATGTTGTTGGGTAAAGATTTTGTGCTGTCTCACGTTTCAAATTTACTTGATTAATTCCACCAACAAAAAACCCTCAATTTTTGAGGGCTTTTCAATAGTTTTTTCTTTTTTATTTTATTCCGAATGCTTTCTTCACTTTAGGAACGTAATCGAGTTTTTCCCAGGTAAATAATTCCACTTTTACGGTTTTAGGAGCACCATTAGGAAGATTAAACGTTTTTGTAACAACTTCAGTCTTACGCCCCATATGTCCATAAGAAGCGGTTTCCTGGTAAATCGGATTACGCAGTTTCAAACGCTGTTCAATAAAATAAGGACGCATATCAAAAAGTGATTCTACTTTTTTAGCAATCTCTCCATCAGTTAGAGTTACTTTGGAAGTTCCATAAGTATTTACGTTAATGCTCGTCGGCTGTGCAACGCCAATTGCATAAGAAACCTGCACCAATACTTCGTCACAAACGCCTGCTGCCACAAGATTTTTGGCAATATGCCTGACTGCATAAGCGGCACTTCTGTCCACTTTGCTTGGATCTTTTCCACTGAAGGCACCGCCTCCGTGAGCGCCTTTTCCGCCGTAAGTATCTACAATTATTTTTCTTCCGGTTAATCCTGTATCACCATGCGGTCCTCCTATTACAAATTTCCCTGTCGGGTTGATATGATATTTTATTTTATCATTGAAAAGATGCGCATACTTTGGATATTTTTCTTTCATTCGTGGAATCAGGATCTTTTTGATATCAGCAGAAATTTTCTTCAACATTTTCTCTTCTTTATCAAAATCATCGTGTTGTGTAGAAACAACTATCGCATCAATTCTTACGGGCCTATTATCATCGTTATATTCAAGCGTAACCTGGCTTTTGGCATCAGGACGTAAATATTTCATTTCATTATTTTCTCTTCTTAATGCAGCAAGTTCAATCAAAAGGCTGTTGGCAATATCGAGTGACAGCGGCATATAATTTTCTGTTTCATTGGTAGCATAGCCAAACATCATTCCCTGGTCGCCGGCGCCCTGTTCTTCTTTATTTTTTCTTACAACACCCTGGTTTATATCAGCTGACTGCTCATGGATTGCAGACAGGATTCCACAGGAATTCGCTTCAAACATGTACTCACTTTTGGTATAGCCGATCTTCCTGATTACTTCTCTTGCTATTTCCTGTACATCAAGATAAGCTTTCGATTTTACTTCTCCGGCAAGCACAACCTGTCCTGTTGTCACCAGTGTTTCACAGGCGACTTTACTTTGCGGATCGAAGGCAAGAAAATTATCAATTAAAGCATCGCTGATCTGGTCTGCAACTTTATCGGGATGTCCTTCGCTCACCGATTCAGAAGTAAATAAATAAGGCATTTTATTTTATTTTTTGTGCCGCAAAATTAGAGTTTCACTTTGATAGGACAAAATGCAATTTCCTTTGTTTTTGCGATAAGAAGAAAGTTCTTTTGATTCTTTTAAAACTCAGAAACGGAGAAGTAAAATTCGAAGTATTTGTTGTTTTGCTGAAAAAACGTTTCAGAAAATTCTATTTATAATTTAGAATAAACTACACGCAGCCTGATTCTTGTCGACGTATTATTCGTTCCGTTTATCTTCACTCTTCCATCTCCTACATTATTTCTTGGTGTTGAAAATGGACCGATTGTTTGTCCGCACCAATCGGTATAAGTGGTCTTATTTATTACAAAATCCGGCGCACTTAATCTCAGTTGAAGACCCGATTTTCCTTTTGTAACAATTGATTGCAAATAGCGTGAAATATTAAAGACATATTCACCTCTTTGCTGACCAGATGAACTATCTGTTACTGTTTTTAATTGTCCGCCCAGATATTGAAAACCTGTCTGCAATTCCAAAGATGAAAAATCGCATGGAATCGGAGTAAAAGCACCATTATTCAAAGTTGAATCTTTTACATCCAAATAAAGATTTGAGGGTGCATTAAAAATATTATTCAAAGAATTGGTCGAATAAACCTGGTCAACAATTAATTCTGCCCGATTGATCACCCGGTTGGATAAACCATTCAAATCCGGAATTGTCAGCAACGCATAGGTTCCGGGAGAGGTTTGAATGTAAATCAAACTATCGCCTTTTGCAGAATGCGAAAGATGCTGCGTGATTTCTGAGGTACCTCTGTCTCTCACCAGCGAATTCGACTGACCGGATGATCCGGTAACTCCAAAAGCAACGACCGTGGTATCTGCCACACCTGCATTTTTGTATCTTAAATAAATTGATAAACGGGAACCGGTAAAATCAAAATAGTTCAGTGCCTGGCCGCCTGTGGTTTGATCCGGCACGATTGCAAATCCTTTAAAATAATTAATGAACGTACTATCACTTCTGAATATCTGCGCAGAATCTGTTATGAAATTCTGGATGAAAGAATTAGAAAGAGGAATTCTCAATTGATTGGCAGCGTCCTCCTTGTAAGCATGAATCGAATCTTTTAAAACTGATGGATAATAACTTTTTGTTCCTAATAAAACAGAATTATCATAACCCAAAACTTTACAGGTTGTATAATTATCCGCTACATGAAAACTATCTGTGAGCTGATATACATTCACCTTTGCCAAAGCACTTGTATCCCCGAAAGTGTGGGAATAATTCATTACCAGAACGGCAGAATCTACTACAATACTGTTTGCATCAGCGGTTGGAAAAGTATAAGGAAAATCGCTAGGCTTTAACTCTACGTAGATAGCAGCGTTGCTGGATCCAAATAAAGGATCATTTGAAATGATACCCACAGGAATCAGGCTGCTCCTGTGAATTGTATCGCATTCAGTATCATCATAATTAACAGCGATAACATTAAATGTAGTATCAAATGTATTGATGTTATCTACCACCGGAATCAGATTCTGCCCAAGCGAAGTGGTATCAATTTTAGTACATCCAAATGCGAATAAAAATAAAATCAGTATTCCTGTAAACGCAGGCTTATATTGGGTTTTAGACACTTGAAAGTAAAATTTGGGTAGATAAATTGGAACGAAAATTATTTGCTGGCAAGGTCGGCATACAATTGTAAATAGTCTGTTAAATCTGATTCGGCATTATACTTCAAAACCTTTTTGCCACGCACTTTACTGAATTCCTCCACCAATTTTTTGTCAACTTTTTCTGCACCAAAAGTAATGGCATCTGCAAAAGTAGCGCCGCCTCTGAACATAGCTGTGTTGCTGCCTTCATTAAAAACTTCAATATCTTTTTCTTTGATATTGGAATTGATGGTGGCAATTTTTGCAAAATCACTACCCATTTTTTCCTTGTAGGTATTTTGACCGATGGTGAATATCACTTTACAATTACTGAACACCGGTTCTTTCTTGTACGCAGTTTTAATATACATAGGAATAAGCCCAGTCATCCAGCCACTGCAATGAATAATATCCGGTGGCCATCCAAATTTTTTCACGGTTTCTAAAGCGCCTTTGCAAAATAAAACCGTTCTCAAAGCATTGTCGCTAAACCATTTTTCATTCTCATCATGAAACAAAGATTTTCTTTTAAAAAGATCTTCGTTATCAAGGAAATAAATTTGTAACCGGGCATTGGGAAGAGAAGCTACTTTGATAACCAGTGGATAATCATCTCCTTCGACTGAAACATTAATCCCCGAAAGGCGAACCACTTCATGAAGCCGGTGTCTGCGTTCATTGATCATTCCAAAACGAGGCATGATGCATCTAACTTCCATTCCTGATTCATTCGATTTTACTGCAAGTCTGTTTACGATTTCTGCAAATTCTGTCATCTCAAGATAAGGAGACATTTCGTTGGCTATGAATAAAATTCTTTTCTTTGTCGACATTTACAAATGGTTAATTAGCTTAATCTTTTTTTTAACAGGCGGCAAAGTTACCATTTTTTTTCGTTTATTCAATGTGCAACTCAATGTTGAACTCAATTACAACGGATTTATGATTATTTATAAACATGCGACGGATCTGAAAAAACAGCTTGCTAAATTGAAGATTTCAAACTGTTCGGTCGGCTTTGTTCCAACGATGGGTGCATTGCACGAAGGACATTTGTCTCTTTTAAAACAAAGCAAAAAGACCGCTGAAGTTACTGTTGCCAGTATTTTTGTAAATCCTACCCAGTTTAATAATGCGGACGATTTTAAAAAATATCCAAAAACCATAGAACAGGATATATTCCTTTTGGAAACGAACGGATGCGATATTTTATTTCTTCCGGATGAAAAAGAAATCTATCCGAATGAAGAATCGCGGCAAAAACGTTTTGATTTAGGCTACCTCGAAACGATTTTGGAAGGCAAATTCCGGCCTGGGCATTTCCAGGGAGTATGCCTGGTAGTAGAAAAATTGTTAAACATAGTTGAACCGGATTTTCTTTTCATGGGGCAAAAGGACTTTCAGCAATGCATGATCGTCAAAAGACTGATTGAAATCATGGATGTAAATGTTCAATTGATTATTTGCCCGATCCTTCGCGAAGAAAGCGGCCTCGCAATGAGCAGCAGGAATTTAAGACTTACTGCTGCTGAAAGAATACTGGCGGCTAAATTGCATAAGACTTTACTTTCAATAAGTAATAACCGAAATCAAAATTTTCAAAGCTTAAAAAATAAATCGGTATCGGAACTCGAGAAGCAAGGGTTTAAAGTGGAATATCTTGAACTCGCAAAGAGAAATAATCTTGCTTTAATGACGGATTTTAATGAAAAGGAAGACCTGGTTCTCCTCGTCGCAGCGTCTCTGAATGAAGTAAGATTAATCGACAATCTATTTATAAACCTTTAATTTACCATTGGTTTATTATCTTGTACCTTTTTATGAAGAAAAAACTTCTCACCGTTTTAAAATATCTGATCTTCCTTGGTATAGGATTTTTTTTAACCTGGTGGCAGATCAGTAAAATGACTCCATTACAAAAGATTCAGTTCAGGGAATCATTATTACATGCTCATTATATTTACCTCATTCCTGTTTTTATCCTCACGGTACTTGGTCATATCAGCCGGGCCGTAAGATGGAAAATTCTCATCGAACCGATGGGGTATAAACCAAAAACATCGATCACTTTTTACACAGTGATGTGTGGTTATCTCGCCAACACATTTTTACCCCGGGCAGGAGAAATTCTGAGATGTACTTTGCTAAGCCGATATGAGAAAATACCGGTTACGAAACTCTTTGGAACCATTCTGCTCGAACGCATCCTCGATCTTTTTTGCTATGCAGTTTTAATCCTGATCACTTTTTTGATCCAGATACAAATAGTAAGCGATTTCATAACAACCAAGATCACTCAGATGACAAAATCCAAGCATGCTTTCCCGGTATGGCTAATTGTTTTGATCATTTTAATTCTTGCAAGCGTATTTTTTTTCGTAGCGAAATTGATCCTTAGGCGCTACAAACATCATCGTTATATTATTAAAGTGAAAGGACTTCATATCGGTTTAAAAGAAGGATTTTCAACCATATTGCATTTAAAAAAAAGAAAAAAATTCCTGGCACATACTGTCTTCATCTGGCTGTGCTATCTGTTTGAAGTTTACATTGGCTTTTCTGCTCTTTCCGCAACTTCTTCCCTCGGTATCAGTGCGGCTTTCAGTGTTCTTTCGCTGGCTACATTGGCTATGATCGTTTCCCCTGGTGGATTAGGTGCTTTCCCGATTGCAGTGCAACAGGTGCTTCTTATTTATAATGTAGATAATATTTCTTTTGGGTGGCTGATGTGGGGAGTTACCACGGGTATTATTATTGTAGTAGGAATTATTTGTTTTGGGTTATTAATTTATCAAAATAAAAATAGAAATGAAAAAAAGCGACACGCTGAATCAACGAATATTTACGGTTGAGGACATAAAGCAGGAAGTGATCAGAATAAGATTGAAAAGTAAAACGATCGCATTTACAAATGGCGTATTCGATATTTTACACCAAGGACATATTGCAGTTTTATCAGAAGCGGCTTCCTTTGCAGATGTATTAATTGTAGGAGTAAACTCTGATGCCTCAGTAAAAAAATTAAAAGGCGAAGGCCGCCCGGTAAATAATGAATATTCGCGTGCTTTGATTATTGCCTCCTTGATCATGGTCGATGCAGTAGTAATTTTTAATGAAGAAACGCCACTGGAACTGATCAAAATTATCAAGCCAGACGTTTTGATAAAAGGAGGTGATTACACAATGGAAACAATGGTAGGTTCCAAAGAAGTGCTCGAAAACGGAGGCAGAATAGAAATCATTCCGATAAAAGAAGGATTTTCAACAACAGGAATTATCCGGAGGATCAGCGGCAATGAATAACACGAACGGTGATGGACAAACGCAAAATAATTTTACGCGATATCAGCTGGCTTGCATTCAACGGAAGAGTGCTGCAGGAAGCCGGAGATGAAACGGTGCCATTAAAAGAACGAATCAAATTCCTCGGTATTTTTTCAAGCAATTCAGATGAATTTTTTAGGGTTCGCGTGGCTACTTTAAAGCGGATGCTGCAATTGGGAAACAAAGCAAACATGCACCTGGAATCTTCGCCGGAAATGATCTTACAGGAAATTAATTTTAAAGTAACGGGTCATCAGAATCAATTTAACCGGACCTGGAAAATTATCATTGAAGAATTAAGAAAGCAGCAAATATTTATTCTGAATGAGAAACAATTAAACGAAGAACAACAGCAATTTGTCCTTGCGTATTTTAGTGATTGCGTCAGAAGTAATATCGTTCCGCTGATGTTGGAAAATCTTCGCGTATTTCCGACTCTCAATGACAAATCGATATACCTCGCTTGTAAATTGTCCAAAACCGATGGATCAGTTCCGGATCGTTTCGCCCTCGTTTCTGTACCTTCCAGGTTGTCGAGGTTTGTAATACTTCCATCCAAAGAAAATTACCGGTACATCATTCTCCTCGAGGATATTATCAGGTTTTGCCTTCCGCAAATTTTTTCTTTTTTTGGCTATGATACTTTTTCTTCAAACATTATAAAAGTAACGCGCGACGCGGAAATAGACATTGATAATGATCTTACCACTTCATTGATTCAAAAGATACAAAAAGGATTAAAAAACCGTAAAAAAGCAAAGCCTGTGCGGTTTACTTTTGATAAAGAAATTGACAGCAGCCTTTTGAATTATTTGATCAAAAGGCTGGAGCTTTCTAATAAAGATATAATTCAATCAGGGGAACGGATTCACAATTTCAAAGATTTTATAAATTTTCCAGACGAACTTTTTCGCCAAAAAAACATCCGGAAAAAACCTTTTATTCACCCGCTGCTGCAGAGTGCAAATAGTGCAATGGAAGTCATTCTGCAAAGAGATGTACTTTTAAATTTTCCTTATCATTCCTTTGATTCTGTAATAGATGTTTTGCGTGAAGCTGCGATCGCTCCGGATGTTATCAGCATCAAAGTAACGTGTTACCGGCTTGCAGAAAATTCGAATGTCATCAACGCGCTTACGAATGCGGTGCGAAATGGAAAATCAGTTACGGCAATCCTGGAAGTAAGAGCGCGTTTTGATGAGGAAGCAAATATTGAATGGAAAGAGATACTGGAAGATGCCGGGGTGAAAGTTTTTGTAGGTTTGCCAAATCTAAAAGTGCATGCAAAACTTTGCCTGATCAAAAAGAGATTAAATAACCAGATCGTACAATATGGATTTGTAAGCACCGGCAATCTGAATGAAAAAACCAGCCTGCTGTATGGTGATCATTGCCTGCTTACCAGCAACAGGCAGATAATGGGTGATGTAAACAGGATGTTTAATTACCTTGAAAACCCAAAGAACCTTGAATTACTTAAGGCATGTAGTAAATTATGGGTAAGCCCGGTAAACATGAGGAAACACATCATTACGCTTATCAATAAAGAAATTAAAAATGCTAAAGAAAATAAACCTGCATCGATTATTTTGAAATTAAATTCCCTGAGCGACGAAGAATTAATTTTAAAACTTTATGAAGCGGCACGTGCCGGTGTAAAAATCAAAATGGTGATACGAGGAATCTGTTGCATGTTTACAGAGAATAAAAAATTTAAGAAAAAAGTAAAAGCGATCAGTATTATTGATGAATACCTGGAACACGCGAGAGTGATGATATTTCACAATGATGGCAAAGAAAAATATTTTATTTCTTCAGCCGACTGGATGGTTAGAAACCTGGATCATCGCATAGAAGCAGCATGCCCGGTTTATGATAAAAATATTCAAAAGGAATTAAAAGATATCCTGGAGATTCAGCTTAGCGATAACGTAAAAGCGAGGATACTGGATAACGAACTTTCAAACAGGTATGTGCAGGCAAATGGTACAAAAAAGGTACGTTCGCAGATCAGGATTTATAATTACCTACTCAGAAAAAAATATTAAGATTTGAAACTCGCAGCAATAGATATTGGCAGCAATGCAGCACGGCTACTGGTAACAGAAGTGACTGATGAAGAAAACAACAAACCATGCTTTACTAAATTAAGCCTGGTAAGAGTACCGCTGCGACTGGGTATTGACGTGTTTGAAACGGGCAAAATTTCAGATAAAAAAATTAAGTTGTTCCTGGAAACGATGCGTGGTTTTCTGCATATATCCAATGCTTACCAGGTAAAAGCCATGAAAGCCTGCGCTACTTCTGCGATGCGTGATGCAGCCAATTCAAAAGAAATTATTTCATTGGTTAAAGAAGCAACAGGAATTGAAATAGAAGTTATCTCAGGAAGTTTTGAAGCATCGCTCGTATTTGAAAATCACATTGCCGAAAACCTTGGCAAAGAACATTCTTACTTATATATTGACGTGGGCGGTGGAAGTACAGAGCTTACTTTTTTCTGCAATAGCGAATTGATCTTTAAAGAATCATTCAATATTGGTACGATCAGGTTGCTCAAAAACCAGGTTCCTGATTCTTCATGGGATCAAATGAAAGAGGTAGTAAAAACTAAAACCAAAGGCTTTAAAACCGTTGTTGCTATTGGATCAGGAGGAAATATCAATAAAGTATTTTCATTGAGCAAACGAAAAGATGGGAAGCCGTTGTCGTTTGATTTGCTGCGCGATTATTATAAAGAACTAAGCAACGTTTCATTACACGACCGGATCAGTATTTATAAATTAAAGGAAGATCGCGCCGATGTAATTGTACCTGCTTTAAAAATTTATATTACCGTGATGCGATGGGCAGGAGCTGATGAGATCTATGTTCCAAAAATCGGTTTGGCTGATGGATTAATCCAACATTTATGGCAGCAAGTGAAAATGGAGTAATGATCGGATGCGCTTACTCTGTCCAGCAAAGAAAGAAATAAGATAGATTCTGTTTAATAATATTCGCCCTTCTAACGAAATTTCGGAAGAAATAAAACGAGCTTAAGAAAATTTTATTTTACCATCATTTTCCAAAGTGATACAGGAACAAAAATCTTCGAGGATCTCCATCTTATGTTTATCATGTGCTTTTATTAACAAAGTATCGCCGTTGGATAAATCCACAATCCTATCTTCAAAAGTGATGCGGCCTTTTCCTTTTCTGCAAATGATAAACGCATCTGAAGTAGCTTCATGCAAAGGCATTTTTTCACCCACATTTAAAGTTACATTTAATACTTTGTATTTTTCATTGCTATAGATTTCTTTCATTTCCATAATTCAGAATTTAGAATGCAAAGGTGGGCTAATAAAAGTAGTTAAATACTTTTATCTAAAAGAAAATGTTTCGCTATTGGTAATTTTTTTCTGATAGGAACATGGAATTTCAACAAAGCAAGTTATAACATGGATTTGTGTTTTCGCAGATTTAACAACCGTGATGAAGCATGGACTTTCTTGCAATTTCTTTTGCTGCAATCCAGCCGCTTGTCCACGCGTGTTGAAAATTAAAACCACCGGTTATTCCATCTACATTTAAAATTTCTCCTGCAAAATAAAGATTTGGGACTATTTTACTTTCCATGGTAATTGCATCTATCTCGGTTAATTTTATTCCGCCGGCTGTTACAAATTCTTCTTTAAAAGTGATTTTTCCTTTTATAAAAAATTGCTGTGAACACAATTGTTTGGACAGCTGATTTTGTTGCTTTGCAGGTAGGTCGGCCCATCTAATTTCCGGATCGATTCCGCATTCCTGCAAATGATATTCCCATAACCGATGCGGAAGGTTGAAGGGATTTTTGTTAATCATTTTTTTTGAAGCCAATTCATTCCTGATCGTTCTTAATTTTTCTAAAAGAGAATTCTCATGAAAATCTGCAAGCCAGTTTATGGTGATTGAAAAATCGTAATTCATTTTCGCAAGCCCGATTGCTGCAAAAGCAGATAATTTCAGGACTGCCGGCCCACTAAATCCCCAATGAGTAATGAGCAACGGGCCACGTTGAGAAAATTTGGTTCCATTGATTTTTACCTGCACATTTTCTACAGAAATTCCCATTAATTCTGAAATCCGGTTTTTGGGAGCATTAAACGTAAACAATGATGGAACGGGGCTTTCAAAGCTATGCCCAAGTTTAGTAAGCCACTTGTATTGCTCTGATTTATGAAAACCGCCGCAGGCAATGCAAACGAAATGAGCATCTATAATACTGGCATCTTTAGAATATAATCTGAAAATCTCATCCTTATTTTCGGAGATTGTTTTTTCAATATTTACGATCTCACGGTTCATTAGAATTTCTACGCCATATTTATTTGCCTGTTGCAAAAGACAATGAATGATGGTCTCTGAAGAATTGCTCTCAGGAAACATTCTTCCATCACTTTCGGTTTTTAATCTCACATTTCTTTTTTCAAACCATTCTATCGTTTCGGTTGTAAAAAAATAATGAAATGCCTGTTTTAAAAATTTTTCTCCACGCGGATATCTTTTTATCATTTCAGAAATACTGAAACAAGCATGGGTAACATTGCAACGTCCGCCTCCGCTTACTCTTACTTTACTTAATAATTTATTCGTTTTTTCAATTAATATCACCTCAAGGCCGGCGCATCGTTCCGCTGCATTTATGGCACAGAAAAAACCGGCAGCGCCGCCTCCAATTACAACTAACTTTTTCTTCACAACTGCAAGATATTGGAAAAGGATTAGGACATTGACAGCTTTTGCTAAAAAATTATTTTACGCTTATTTCATGTAACCCAAGGAAGGGAATGAACAATGGAACATTAAAGAAGAATTAGCTCTATTTCTGGCTTTACTGTTAAAAAATAAAAATTAGTTGAATCATAACATAAAGATTATCAAGTGATAACATCTTTATTTCCGATCAGAACATTTTAGCGGTTGAGATTCAAAAACAATTCTGGCATATTACTTGAATATTTTAAAGAAAAAAATATAACACTATGAAAAAGATCCTTTTTTTGATGCTGATTAGCGGGTCCATGCTGACCGCCTCAGCCCAGGTAACCGATTCCACAACTACAACCGTTCACAAGTATTATTATTATCCTTCCTCAAATGTTTATTTTGATGAAGCCTCCGGTAATTATTGGTATAAGGATAATACTTCAAAATGGTCGGAGACACAAACTTTACCAGCAACGATTACAGTTGAGAAAACACCGCGCTATTCAATTACTTACAACGGTACAGAACCGTGGAAGAATAATACGGCTGATATAAAAAAATATAAAGTGAAAAAGAACGGAACAGTGAAGATGAAAACCAAAAAAGATGCTGACCATTAATAAATTAAAGCCTCGTTTTTGCGGGGCTTTTTTTTACACCTTTGCACAGAATATTTTTTTACCATAGCTGCGGATCTAAACTCTCTGATTTATTGCTCAAACTGATTTGTATCATAACACTACTGGTAAAATTCAAGTTTTAGCATCGCATTTTTCATTAAATTTGCAATTCCAAAATAGCAATAGATGAAAACTTCCAGTATTATCATTTTAGTAGTTATTGCAGCCGCCATTGGTACATTGTTAATGTATTCTGTAGATTTTTCAACTTATGATACGATTGGTTCTGCAAAAGAAAAACAGGGACAATATGTTCATTTGATTGCCAAACTTGATAAGTCGAAACCCATACAATATGACGCACTGAAAGACCCGAATTATCTTTCATTTTACGCCGTGGATAGCCTGGGCAACAGCACACAGGTCATTTACAGAAATACGAAACCTGCAGAACTTGAACAAAGTGAGCGCGTGGTTTTGAAAGGTAAAATGGAAGGAAACGTTTTTGAATGCAACGACATTTTGCTCAAATGTCCATCAAAATACAAAGACGATAAAAAACAATTAGAAAAAACGGTTACCCAATATTAAGACTGCATCATGACCTTTGAGAATGAACATTTACTACCGGGACAGGTAGGCCATTTTTTCGTGCTACTTGCTTTTGTCGCTTCCATCGTTTCCGCAATTTCCTATTTCACTGCTGCAAAAATTCAATCTGAAAATGAAAAGCAATCGTGGATCCGTTTTGCGCGTGGTGCTTTTTTTGTACAGGTATTTTCACTCTTCGCGGTGTTTAGTATCATTTATTACATCTGCTCTAATCATTATTACGAGTACCTTTATGTTTACAAACATGCCTCGAAAGAATTAGAGCCAAAGTATTTGCTGGCATGCATCTGGGAAGGACAGGAAGGAAGCTTTCTTTTATGGGCTTTATGGCATTGTGTTCTCGGCTCTGTTTTGATTTTTACTGCTAAAAAAAGAGAAGCGCCGATAATGGGCATCATTAACGCGGCGCAGTTTTTCCTCATTTTGATGATATTGGGTTTGTACATTTTTAATGTTCGTATAGGCAGCAGCCCATTCGTACTTACCCGAAATGAACTAGCCGGTCCGATTTTTTCGCAGCCCAACTATCTTACTTTCATAAAAGATGGCATTGGATTAAATCCGCTATTGAGAAATTATTGGATGGTGATTCATCCTCCCATCTTGTTTTTAGGTTTTGCCAGCACCATTGTTCCAATTGCTTTTGCCTATTCATCTCTTGTGTCAAAAGATTGGGGCGGCTGGGTGAAAGCAGCGCTGCCGTGGACTTTGTTCAGTGCGTGTGTTCTGGGAACCGGAATTATGATGGGTGGAAAATGGGCCTATGAATCCCTTTCATTTGGCGGTTATTGGGCATGGGATCCGGTAGAAAATGCGGCGTTTGTCCCGTGGCTGATCCTGGTTGCAGGATTGCATTGCATGGCAATTTTTAATTCAACAAAAAATGCTTTAAGGGCTTCTTACCTGTTTATCATTCTCACTTATTTATTCGTTCTCTATTCTACATTCCTGACAAGAACCGGCATCCTCGGCGACACCTCTGTCCATTCATTCACCGAAGCTGGCACAGCAATGAATGTACTCATCGGAATTTATGTCGTTGCCATTTCTTTGCCCGTATTTTATTTGTTTTTCAAAAATTATAACAGCATTCCTTCCATTCAAAAAGAGGAAGATATGTCTTCAAGGGAATTTTGGATGTTTATTGGTGCTTTGATTCTTTTTCTTTCTGCGTTGTTTGTAATTTCTATTACTTCTTTACCGGTTTATAATAAAATTTTCGGAACCAATTTAGCTGATCCACAGGACCGCGAATTTGCATACAACAAAGTGCTGGTGCTGGTTGCAGTGATTGTAGGATTGCTTACCGGCGTTTCTCAGTTCTTGAGATATAAAAATACCGACAAGAAATATCTAATAAAAAGAATTGCATGGCCACTCGGCATTTCAGTTGTTGGAACAGGTTTGCTGATGATCTTTTACCCGGTAAATTATACTCAAAAAGGTCCCGGCTTTTTAGTCGCTGTTAATCTTGCCTTATTTGCTTCTATTTTTTCAGTTTTGGCGAATGCATTCTATCTGAAATCAGTTTTAAAATGGAATCTAAAAGCTGGTGGTGCAGCAATTTCTCATTTAGGTTTTGCCTTAATGATTGGGGGAATGCTTATATCTTCAGGAAATAAAAAAGTGATCAGCGACAATAGCAAAACAGGTTTATTTATTCCATTTGCCAAAGACCCGACAGGAAGAGGAACAGAAAATCCCATGGAAAACCTGACACTTTTAAAAGATGTGCCAACCCGCATGGGAAAATATACCGTAACGTACGTAAACGATTCTGCTTCGAATGAAAAAGACCGCACATTTTACAATTTGCATTTTCAAAAAATTGACAGTGTTTCAGGAAAAGTAGATGAAGATTTTGTTTTATCTCCCGACGCTTACCGGATGAAGGATAATAATCTTACCTCAAATCCGGGAACAAAACATTACCTCACACACGATATTTTTACTTACATATCTACCATTTCAGTTCCTGATGCATCCAAAGATACCACTACTTTTAAACCGCATACACTGGCAATCGGCGACTCTGTTTTTTATTCAAAAGGATATTATGTTTTAAATGGTATTGAAAAAAATCCGGATAATGAAAGGTTTCATTTTTCTCCTACAGATACAGCTCTTGTAGCAAACATTACTGTGTACAGCGATAATGGAACCAGTTATAAGGCTTATCCTGCATTGGTCATTCAAAACCAGGAATTAAATTTTATAAATGACACTGTAAGTGCTCAAAATCTGTATTTAAATTTCTCAGGAATTGCAGCCAATAAAAAGTTTAAAATTAATTCAAAAGAAACTGATAAACTGACTGATTTTATTACGTTGAAAGCCTATTATTTTCCTTACATCAACTTAGTTTGGCTGGGGTTGGTAATTATGTCCGTTGGCTTCATTGTTTCTCTTGTTTACCGGGTGAAAGCTCCAAAAATATGGGCTTATGTTTCAATCGGCTTGGTGTTGGCATTTTTGTTTTATCTTTTTCTTCTTGCAAATAATTAACGTTTTTTACAAGAAAACCTTTATAACATATCCTTTGATTTTGATTTTAAAAATTATAAATTTACAGGAGCAATGTGTACCAAACTTAACATACCGCGATTTGTATTTTCTCTGATTATGCTGGTATTTTTATTTACCTCCTTCAAAAGTAACGCGCAAACACCAACCCAAGCTCCTCAAACTTCCTTTGTACCCATTTTCGCACAACACGGCATTAACGATACGATAATTTGTTCAGCAGTGGTGTATGAAGGTGACACCATAGAAGCAAAAATTTTAGCCGGAGTGTATGTTTGGGGCAAAAGAAATGCTGCCGCACGAGCAGAATGGACCAGGTTAAGAAACGCGGTTTATGTTACCTATCCGTATGCAAAGCGTGCGGGTTGGGTGTTTAGCGATATTGAAAATCACATCGCTCACAATCCAAATAAACAGCAAGTAACCCGGTATATTAACAGTCGCGAGAAAGAATTGAAAAAAGAATTTACGGAACCATTGAAAAATTTATCTGTTTACCAGGGAAAAGTTTTGATGAAACTCATTAACCGGGAAACAGGTGGCACCGATTGTTATGATATCTTAAAAGAACTGAAAGGCGGATTCACCGCGCGTTTCTGGCAAACGGTCGCATTTGTTTTTGGCAGTGATCTCAAGCAGCCTTATGATGCAAAAGGCAAAGACGCGGAGATCGAAAGTATTGTAAAGGAAGTGCAGCGGATGTACGGATATTCGGGATAAGAGCTTTCAGTAAACAAAGGAATAATCCTGTTTCGTGTTTTCTGAGAGTACCTATAATTGTTGGCATATAATTGAATCCGGCCTCTCTGCTACTGTTAACCTTAGTAACAAGCTGCTTTCTCTTTTCAAAAATCTATTACCTTATTTTCTATTTCCATCATCAATCGGATTTAAAAAAAATTGAATTAAAATCTTGCAAGCAATTTAAAGTTGAGCATTCGCGGGGTTAGCCGGTTTGGAATCGTAAAAATATCATTATTAAAATCTTTTATCAACTGGTAAGAGATCACATTTGCGCGATCAATCAGGTTAAATACTTCCAGGCTTGCCCAGATATTTTCAAAGCTTTTGAATGGTGAATGACTCCGCCTCAATGATTTTTCACTTAATAACAATGCACTGAAACCAACGTCCATCCTGATATACGGCTCTATGATGAGTGCATTGCGGTATCTCACAGCGTTTGGAATATTGTAACTCATATTGCTACCATAGATCATATTCAAATGAACTTTGAAATTTTTATTGGTACTTAAATAATCCTGTAAAAACAATCCCATCGTAATCAATCGGTCAGTCGGCCTTCTTACCCATCCTACATTTGTTTTCACACTATCTACCACCACCTGGTCTGTTGTTTTTGCAGAAATAATTTGTCCCTCTGCATTTTTATATGTGTAATAAAAATCATTATCGATATTTTCTTTCGTCTGGCTAATGCCAATGCTGAACCAGCTTTCAGCATCTTTTACCAACTCTGTAAATAGCCTTGTTTCAAGTCCTGCTGAATAAGCCTTTGCATCATTCTCGCCAAAATATTGAATCTGCAAATTATCAATATCATAAGGATCCACATCCCAAAGTGATTTGTAATAAACCTCTGTCGTAATGCGCATTGGCCTTTCAGCATACGATAAATTATAATCAATCCCCGCAACATATTGAATGCTTTTCTGGCTTTTCAAAGCGGTATTAATGGTACCATTATATCTTCTCATTTCGCGATAGAAAGGCGGCTGATCGTAGATTCCTACAGATGCTTTGAAAACAACATCTTTTTTCCAATCAGGTTTATAACTGATCTGAGCTCTTGGGCTAACAATAAATTCTTTATTCAATGAATTGTAATTAAATCTTACGCCCGTTTGCAGAGTGAGTTGATTAAGCGAAGTGGACAAACGAATATTATCCTGCAGATAACCATTGTATTTATCAACGGTAAGATGGGCGTTTGATTTTAAAACATTGCTCAGGTTAATTTGGTTGGGATCGAATGGTAAAGAATAGCCTGCGCTGTCCTGGAATTCCCATTCATTTAAATGATCATTGATAATTGTATGATCTATTCCTGCGCCCCATTGCAAAAAATGTTTTCCAAGTTCATAAGTTCCTTTATGGCTGAAGTTGTAAACCTGTACGTCCAGTGCATTCCGTGCGTAGTTTTGATAAACTCCGGCACCAAGCGGATTCGTTATTTGGCCAAAATCGGGTTTCGTTTTGTCAAAACTTCTTTCACCAAAAAGATATGCTCCTGTAATATCAAAATTCTCATTTTCAATATCTCCATAACGGCTTACCATCCATTTTAATTTTACTTTTTTATTGACGGAATGAACAAGACTGACACCGATCAGACTATTGTTGTAATTATCTTTTTCCTGCCCGTCAAAAAATATATCGAGGCCGAGATTAGCTGTAAATAAAGGCGAAAAAACAGCCGTAGATTTTTGTGCAGATTGCGGTATTAAAGTAAACCTGGAACCGGAAATGATTCCCAACACTTCCAGTTGCAGTTTTTCAGAAATTTTATAACTGAGATATGCCTGCAGATCAGATGCAGAGGGAAGGTAGTTGCCTTTCGTTTCCTGGCTGCTCAATAAATTTTTGTACGTTTTATTTCTTACGCCAAAAAGCCACGAAAGTTTTTTATTTTTTGAACCGCCTTCAAAATGCAATCCTTGTTCGAGCGGACTTATATAAACCGAACCGCCAAAAGTGACCGGCTTTTTATACTCAATATCCAATACACTGCTGATCTTATCTCCATATTTTGCCTGAAAACCACCATTATAAAAATTAATATTTTTTACCAGTTCGGGATTGATAAAGCTGAGGCCTTCCTGTTGACCGTTGCGTACCAGGTATGGCCGGTAAATTTCAAAATCATTAATATAAATAAGGTTTTCATCATAATTTCCACCACGTACAGAATATTGAGAAGTAAGTTCATTATTGCTTCCCACCAACGTTTTGATCAATCCTTCAACGCCCCCTGTGGCGCCGGGAAGCGTTACGGCGCTTTTGGGATTTATTATTATCAGCCCGGTTTCTTTCCTTTCTTTGTCATCACTGATGACAACTGTTTCCAGTGTTTTGCTATTCCGTAAAAGCCGCACCGTTACTTGTTCTTCTTCCCCTTCACTTAAATAAAAATTTTTTTGAACATCCCGGAAATCAGCGTGAGAAAAAACAAGTGCGAATGCCTTATCAGCAGGAACTGTTATCCGGAAACTTCCTGAATCAGACGTAAGAATGCCGTTTTGTTTTCCGAGAATCGTAACTGTCGCTCCGGCTATCGCATTTTCATTTTCATCAACAACTTTTCCGGAAACCAAGGCGGTTTTCTTTTGGCCTACAGATGAAAGAGTCACCAAAAGAAGAAAAATAAAAACCGTTAGTCTCATAAAGTGAAGATAATATTTCATGAAATGCTGTAATGAAAATTCGCCGATAATCAATCTGATTTTTTTTTTGCAAAAAATAAAAAAATAAGCCGGTAAAATTACATTTATTATCCGCTTCGTTTCAATTTTATTATTTTTGAAAAATGAGAAAATCAATCCCTCTGATTGTAATTTTTATTACGATTTATTTTAGCAATTGTGTAACACCATCTTCTGACAAAAATGAAAAAATGGTTGATGCGATGCCTGTTGTACAACGAGATTCGTTTCAACGTCTTTGCCAGTATTGGAAATTATCCGATGCAGAGCATCCTTCCTCAAAAGACATTTCTTTTACAAATAAAGAAGGTATTCTACTTGAATCAGGAATTGTATTTATGACAGATTCTTCATTCCTTGAAAATCCTGCTGGTGAAATGAGTTATGGAAAATTTAAGTTAAATGGGAATAAAATTGAGGCAAATTTCGACAATGGAAGAAAGGCAGTTTATACAATGAACCGTTTGCATAAGGATGAACTAATGCTAAACCGGCTAGAAAACAAACACATCTCTGAACTTACGTACAAATCAACAGATACATGGTGGCCGGATACAAATAAAAATCCTTTTGCCAAACCAAATTATCAATGGAGCGTCAAACCAAAAAAAGCCGAAACTGATGAACAAATAAAAACACGAATTAAAGATTTTGTACGGTTTTATCAGTATTATTTCACCGGTTTGGTAAACGGAGGTGCAACAAACCTGGATTTAACCGGTCTGCCATGTTGCCTGAATTGGTACCAGGGTGGGATCACAGTTCAGAGTGAAAACAAGCTGGATAAAAAATGGATAAATTGCTTTTATTCACCAGAACAAGCGTTTAAAGGAAGACAAATGCTGGAAGATGCTCTTGTGAAGAAATATGATTGGGATACAAAAGAGACAAATTGGATGAAGCAGACTGCGTCTGTATTACAGCAGATTTATGATAAAATATAATTCGTAAAACGAGAATAGAAATGTGTGATATTTGTTTCTTTGCTGTAAAAACTTTTTAATAAAGCAGGCTCTCAATAATCCCATAATTCAATAACTACAATTCCTTCATTTTCTCAATCGTTTCTTTTGGATCTTCAGAGCTGAAAATTGAATTTCCTGCTACTAAAATATCTGCTCCGGCTTTAATGATATCGGCAGCATTTTTTAAAGAAATTCCTCCGTCTACTTCGATTTTTGCTGATGAATTTGTTGAGGCGATTAAGATTTTTACTTCCCTTATTTTTTCAATTGAATGCTGGATAAATGATTGTCCGCCAAAGCCGGGGTTCACGCTCATTACTAACACAAGGTCAATATCTGCAATAATATCCTGCAAAAGCGAAACAGGAGTCGCGGGATTAATAGCTACGCCGACATTCATTCCAAGCGATTTGATCTGCTGAATATTTCTGTGTAAATGAGGACAAGCTTCCTGGTGAATTGTTAAACTGTTTGCGCCGGCATCTTTAAATTCTTCAGCATATTTTTCCGGCTCCAGGATCATCAGGTGAACATCAAAAAATTTATCCGTTGCTTTTCTGATTTGCTTTATGATAGACATTCCATAGCTGATATTCGGAACAAATCGTCCATCCATTACATCCAAATGAAACCAATCTGCTTTGCTTTCATTAAGCATCTTGCATGCTGATTCAAGATGTAGAAAATCAGCGGCCAATAGTGATGGAGCGACGATGGGCATACGGTTGACGATTGTTGTTTAATTATTCAATTATTTGATTATTGTTTATTGAACATTGATTATTGGACCTTAAAACTTCTTAATTCTCAAAATCAATTTCATTGTTCAAATACAACTTACTGCTTTTTCTAGTGGCTACTTACTACTTTCCAATTTTTGCAGCGCTTCCCTTGCTTCTATATAATTTTTATCATACAATAAAGCATTCTGATAATTTTGAATAGCCTCATCCTTTTGATTCAATTTTTCGTAACATTTTCCCAACCAAAAATATCCCTCATCAAAATTATTCTGGATCGTGACAGCGCGCTCTAAAACTTTGATCGCATCTTTATATTTCATTTCATTATACAGAGCAATTGCCTTTTCACGGTAAGCATACATGTAAGTAAAATCAAGGTTCAACGCACTATCCATATAAACAATTGCCTTCTGAGGCTCATTTACATAATTATAATAAAGTCCCTTTATAAAGTATGCGTCTTTGCCCGATTTTACTTTGTTTGTTCGCAAAAGCTGATCAGCAATTATAAGTGAATTTTTGTTTTTCATTTCCGCGTACACAGTACCCAAAGCCGCTAAATAATCAGGAAGCGGATAGATTTTAATGGCATGCTCAAGCGAATTTATCGCATTTAGTGTGTCATTATTTTCAAAATACAAAGACGCTTTAATATTCCATAAATATGCGCTCCCACTATCTTTCCTCAATTCCTGGTCAGCAATAGAAATGGCAGAATCATAATAGCCTTCATTTCTGTAAGCTTCAATCAGGTTTGATTTCAACATCAGTGAATCAGGATGCAATTTTATCTGATCTTTTATTTCCTGGATCGTATTCGCCTCTGAATGTTTCCGTCTTACTTCCTTATCATTGGAATTGCAGGCAGTGAAAATGCAGAAAAAAACAACAAACAAGTAATATATCCGCGATGGCATCATGTTGCAAATTTAACGCTCAAAATGTGCAATAATTTTTGAATTATTTCTTTGCATATTTCCTTTTCATCATTTCATAAACTCTTCGTGAGAGTTCTTTCATTCGCGGCCTTACATCCATTTCAGTTATGGGTGTAAATAAGGCAATAATGTATTTTACCTGACCATCATCAACAATGCCAACGTCATTAGTAAAATAATTCCACCAACCGGATTTATGATAAAACATGGCGTTGTGTGGAAGGCCGGTAGAAAGTTTGGTGGTATCCAATTGCCTTCCGAGCAGAACTTTTAGTTGCTGACTCACCCATGGATTTATTAATTCGTTTTTATAGATCTTATACATGAAGTCGGCAGCATGTAATGCGCTGGTAACGGTACTTCTAACGGTATCATACCCGGGATCTTCAAATTTTCTGGATAAAAATTTTCGGGTTACTTCACTACCATACCAGCCATTTTCATGCATGGTTTCATTGATATCTTTTCTTCCCGCAATATCAATCATGCAATTTGCGGCTGAATTATCACTTCTCGTAATCATCAGGTCTAACAAATAATCAACCGTTACCGTATCGCCATCTCTTAAAAGCGGCCTCGGATCCCAGCTTATTTCTGAGGTGTGATCGACATCATTCGGAGATTTTACCACGTAAGACTTATATAAAGAATATTTTTGGTTACTTACTTGTTTTAAAATTTCCATGGCCACATACATTTTATAAACAGAGGCAGGATAAATAAAATTTTCCATGTTCACCCCTCCTATCAACGGTTTGCGGCCATTCAAATCAACTACCGCAAATGAAATTTTTTCCATTCCATCATCACCCGCGTCATAAGTTCCATCAAGATTTACGTCATGGACAATTTGTAAAAGTGAATCCGTAAAACTTTTTTGATGAATATAATAACCGGGAATTTTTGATTGCGCAATTGCAAAAAAAGAAACGGATAGAAAGATAAAAAACGCCACAAAATGTTTCAAGACAAATTATTTTTAGAGATAAATATATGAAGAATTTGCTTTTGAGAGTTTGAAAGAGATAAGGATAATTCAAAGGCTAGGAAGTCTGGAAGAGTTTACCGGTTTTTGAGAAAACAAAATTCTCATGGATTTGTTTCTTTACTGTTTTAATTCACCTTACATCTTCCCTTTCTTCAACAATTTTTATTACAGAATCTTGAAGTGATTTGTCGATCATGATCTGGCACGACAAACGAAGGTTTGCTTTTTTAACGGCGCATTTTGCCAAAGTACTTTTTTCATTTCTCTCCATTTCATTGCTTCCGCTCATGCCTTCGGTTTCTACCAGGCAGGTGCCGCATCTGCCTATTCCCTTGCATTCGCCAAAATCTTCTACATAAATTTTTTCGTTAATAAGGGTCATCAGATTCCTGAATTCGCCTTCATAAGTTTCAACTTTTATTTCTTCATCAAAATAAATCAGCGTAAACGTTATGTCGTTTTTGTGAGTGATCATCTATCTATCCGGTAAAACTGTCTTTGTATTTTCCAAATAACGGCATTAATCTTGATAATACTTTTTGTTTTCAGGAACAAATAAATTAATCTATTCAACGCTCAAGTATGATCTTACAAAAAGGAACTCCTGCGCCTGATTTTGAATTAAATTCAACACCGGATCAAAAATTAAAGTTATCAGATCTGAAAGGGCAGCGCGTAATCCTCGCCTTTTATCCTGCTGACTGGAGTCCTGTTTGTAGCGATCAAATGGGTTTGTACAATGAAACGCTTAGTTTTTTCCGTAAATATAATGCCCAAATTTTAGGAATTTCCGTGGACAGCAAATGGTGCCATCTGGCTTTTTCAAAACATCGGAATCTTCACTTTCCATTGCTTGCAGATTTTGAACCAAAGGGAAAAGTTTCAAAAGAGTATGGTGCATACAATGAAAAAGAAGGAACAAGTTTGCGTGCATTATTCGTGCTGGATGAAAATGGCGCCATCCAATGGAGTTATCTTTCACCTGAAGGCATCAATCCCGGCGCTGACGGTATTTTGAACGCGCTGGAAGAACTGAATAAAGAAAAAAATAAATGATAAGTTATGGCAAAGCTAAACACGCCAGTTGGCCCGCGCGATCATATTATTGGCAAAACAAGCGCTCCCATTACACTTGTTGAATATGGTGATTACGAGTGTTCCCATTGCGGACATGCTTACCCGCTGATTAAAAAATTATTGAAACAGTATAATAACGAATTGCTTTTTGTATTTAGAAATTTCCCTTTACAGGAATCGCATCCTGATGCGATGGCGGCGGCTGAAGCAGCAGAAGCAGCAGGCCTTCAGAACAAGTTTTGGGAAATGCACGATCTGTTATATGAACACCAGGACGAACTTGATGAAAACAACCTGGAGTATTTTGCAGAAACATTAGATCTGAATATGGATAAATTTGAAAATGACCGCAACAGTTCGGGTGTTGCATCAAAAATCGAAAGTGATTTTGAAAGCGGTATCCGTAGCGGAGTAAACGGCACGCCTACTTTTTTTATCAATGATAAAAGACTTGACAACTATGATGCAACTTATGAATCATTAGCTGATGCGGTGATGAATGCAGAATAATTTACTCTCTAAAAAGCTATGAAATTTCATTTTCGTACATGAATACTGTGACGCTTTTTTTAAACCTTTAAACCCATTCCAAATCTTTTAATCCTGCGTTTTAATCAGGCATGTATATTGTGATCCTTCGTCTATAATTATCTAATGATGAATGCACAACAAATTCTTTTGGCAAGCCGGCCGAAAGGCGTTCCAACAAAAGAGAATTTTCACACAGAAAGCGTTACTTTACCAGCTTTGAATGATGAAGAACTATTGATAAAAGGATTATACTTTTCAGTGGATCCTTACATGCGTGGACGCATGAATGATGTAAAATCTTATGCGCCGCCTTTCCAGCTACATGAACCTATTTACGGAAATGCAATTGGGCAAGTAAAAGAAAGCAGATCCGCAGGTTTTAAAGAAGGTGATTTGGTAAGAGGAATCATGCCGTGGGCAACAGAATCCGTTGCAAAGGCGCAATCAGTTGTCAAAATTGATACAAGCATAGCTGATCCCACCTATTTTTTGGGAATATTAGGTATGCCCGGTCTGACCGCTTTTTTTGGATTACTTTATATTGGTAAACCAGAACCAGGCGAAACAGTTGTCGTCTCCGGCGCGGCAGGAGCAGTAGGAATTATTGCCGGACAAATTGCAAAACTGAAAGATTGCCGGGTAGTTGCCATTGCCGGAAGTGATGAAAAAATTAGAATGCTTAAAGACGATTTTCATTTTGATGAAGCAATCAATTACAAAACAACTGCTGAATTAAAAAAAGCGGTAAAAGATGCTTGTCCAAACGGTGTTGATATTTATTTTGATAATGTCGGTGGTACAATTTCTGATGCCGTTATTGTAAATATTAATTCTCATGCGAGAGTTATTTTATGCGGGCAAATCTCTTTGTATAATGCCACTGAAACACCCGTTGGGCCACGTTTAGAGCCCCTTCTGGTAACCAGAAGTGCCTTAATGCACGGATTTTTAGTCGGTGACTTTAAAAGTAAATTCAGTGAAGGAATTCAGCAGTTATCGCAATGGATAAAAGCAGGAGCACTGAAATATCATGAAACTATTATTGAAGGTTTCGATAAATTACCGGAAGCTTTTACCGGCCTGTTTTCAGGAAAGAATATTGGGAAGATGATTGTAAAAGTGTAGTGTTTGCAAATTTATTTGAAACACGATTTTGAAATAGTGGAATTTACTAAAACACAAATCACCGTTATTTCTTATTTTACTGATAAACAATCGTGTCAATCAATCAAGTCATCTTAAACCCTTCCAAAAATTTAGTAGTAAAATTCCCTTTTCTGAAATCTTCATTCTGCATCAGTTGAAGATGAAAAGGAATGGTAGTTTTTATTCCTTCAATTACGTATTCGCTTAGCGCACGATACATCGTGTCAATTGCTTCATCGCGGGTTTGCGCCATCGTAATTAATTTTCCAATCATGCTGTCATAATAAGGCGGAATAACATATCCTGCATAACAATGGCTGTCCACCCGAACACCATGGCCACCCGGTTGATGAAGCACCGTAATTCTTCCCGGTGAAGGACGAAAATCGTTGTATGGATCTTCCGCATTTATCCTGCATTCGATTGCATGCATTTCCGGATAATAATTTCTTCCGGAAATTCTATCACCTGCAGCAATTTTTATTTGTTCTTTTATCAGATCGTAATTAACCACTTCTTCAGTTACGCAGTGCTCTACCTGGATGCGCGTATTCATTTCCATGAAATAAAAATTTCTATTTTTATCTACAAGAAATTCAATGGTACCAACGCTTTCATAATTAATTGCGGCAGCGGCTTTTATGGCAGCTTCACCCATTCTCTCTCTCAATTCGGGTGTCATAAACGGTGATGGAGATTCTTCTACCAGCTTTTGATGGCGTCGTTGTATAGAACAATCTCTTTCGCTGAGATGACAAACATTTCCATATTGATCACCAGCAATTTGTATTTCAATATGACGTGGTTCTTCCACAAATTTTTCCATGTAAATCCCGTCATTTTTAAACGAAGCGGCTGCTTCAACTTTTGCCGTTTCCAAAGATTTTTCCATATCTTTTTCTTCCCAAACAACCCGCATTCCTTTGCCGCCACCACCGGCAGTTGCTTTTAAAATAACAGGATAGCCAACTTCAGCAGCAGACTTTTTTGCATGATCCAGGTCTTTTAATAAACCATCCACACCAGGCACAACAGGAACACCGGCTGCAATCATGGTTTCTTTTGCAGTAATTTTATCCCCCATCGAATTGATCATCTTGGGTGTGGGGCCAATGAATTTTATTCCATGATCAATACATATCTGTGCAAATTTTGCATTCTCCGCAAGAAAACCATAGCCAGGATGAATGGCATCAGCATTGGTAATTTCCACCGCTGCCATGATGTGTGGAATATTCAAATAACTGTCAATGCTTGCGGGTTTACCGATACAAACTGCTTCATCGGCAAATTTTACATGGAGGCTGTCTTTATCGGCAGTTGAATAAACGGCAACAGTCTTGATGCCCATTTCTTTACAGGTACGAATAATTCTAAGGGCAATTTCTCCCCTATTTGCAATAAGTATTTTTTTAAACAAAATAATTCAATTTGAAAATTTGAAAAATCAGCAATTTAATTACGGTTCCACCAAAAACAACGGCTGATCAAACTCTACGGGAGAAGCATCTTCAACCAAAACTTTTACAATCTTTCCTGCTACTTCACTTTCGATTTCATTAAAAAGTTTCATCGCTTCTATGATGCAAACCACCTGCCCAACTTCCACTTCATCGCCAACGCTTACAAACAATGGCTTTCCGGGACCTTGCTGACGATAAAAAGTCCCGATCATAGGACTTTTTATTGTAAGATAATTTTCTGTTTTTGAAGATTCGGTTGCTTTAGATTCACTTGTTTTTTCAGGAGCAACCGAAGGTAATGACATAGGCTGTTGCGATTGGGGTGCTTGTTGAATCATTGGCGAAGCAAAATGTTGGGTAGCTTCTTTTTTTTGCTTAATGGTAATTTTGAAACCATCTTTCTCAACGCTTAATTCGCCGATATTGCTCTTGTTTACAAGCTTTACCAATTCATGAATTTGTTTAATGTCCATATTGGATTAATTAGATTTAGATGATGGATAACAGATAGCTAAGATAGCGATACTTAAAGAAAAAATTAAAAATTAAAATTTGAAAACTAAAAATCCTGACGCATGAATTCTTAATTCTCAATGCTCAATTCATGTGATTTATTCTTTCACACGTTCAACGTATTCCCCGGTTTTTGTGTTTACTTTTATTAATTCGCCTTCATTAACAAACAACGGAACATTCACAGTAGCACCGGTTTCAACTGTTGCGGGTTTTAAAGTACGGGTGGCAGTATCACCTTTGAGTCCGGGCGCGCTGTAAGTTACTTTTAATACAATTTTATCGGGAAGTTCCACACCCATTGGCTGGTCAGTTTCAGTATTTATCAAAACAGAAACTTCTTGTCCATCTTTTAAAAACTGGGGCGCATCAACCATTTCAGGAGCAACGGCGATTTGTTCATAGTTTTCTGTATCCATAAAAGTGTAACCTGTATCATCTTTAAATAAAAACTGGTAAGGCCGTTTTTCAACCCTTACAGGGTGTATGGTTTCACCGCTGTTCCAGGTTTGCTCAATCGTACGCGCGTTGTCAACACCTTTTAATTTTGCCCAAACTTTCGCTCCTGCCCGTGCAGTTTTATTTTGGCCAAAGTCAACCACAGTGTATAGGTTTCCTTCAATTTTTAAAATCAGCCCTGTCCTTATGTCTGATGTAGTTGCCATAGAAAAATTTTTTTTAAGGCTGCAAAGGTAAAAGAATTGTTTAATTGTTGAAGAGGTAAATTCATTTGTTTTAATCATACAATTCTCAATAATTGAAGCTTTGCAGTACAGTAAACATACCTTTAGCGCTGATTCCTCAGCGAAAGGTGTAGTTAACTTTGCAGTTTTTACATTTCAATTGACTGACCTACAGCAAACAAACTTATATTCACGATTCTTGTTTTTTAAAGAATTCACAACCCGCGTTTGCCGAATTCACGATTCACAATTGACGACAATAAAAAAACATTAAAATTTAAAATCCACTCATTCGCATAATTGCTTTTTCATAGCTTTATAAAAATTTTTTACTCTTGAAACATTTACTAATTATCATCACAGCCATTTTTATTTCCTGCTCCGCTTTTTCACAAACAACAGCCAAGACGGAAGACACCCCGGTATATTTACGTTTTCCTACCGTTCCTCAATTTACAGTATACAAAGCGCCTGACAGCACCGCTTTTACAAGAGATAATTTACACAAAAAGAAGAATACCATTTTTATTATTTTCAGTCCTGATTGTGAACATTGCCAGCGTGAAACAGAAATGTTGACACAGAATATTAGTAAATTTAAAAACACGCAAATTGTAATGGTTACGTATTTGCCTTGGGAAGAAATGATTGCATTTTATCATCATTATAAAATTGCAAATTATCCACAAATCACCATGGCAAGAGATACAAAATTCTTCTTCCCGGTATTTTTTAAAGTAAGAAACTTGCCATCGATTTTTGTATATGATAAAAAAGGAAACTTAAAAAAATCGTTTGAAGGAGATGTAAAACCGGAGACGATTTTGGCTGAATTGTAAAAAGGAAATTGTTTTTTTCTATAAAAATTGAATAAGAAATAACGCTTTGTGTGCCAGAAATGCCGCGGAGCATAAAAAAGGCTTCTGTGGATTAATACAGAAGCCCTTGATAATTTTAGCCTGGGGTAATGTTTTTCAGGATTCAAATTTCAACTCTTATCAGAGCAGGTTTTCAACGGAATATGTATTTTTCTCAGGTATTGGATTTAAAAAAAGAAGTTGACTGATATCGGATTTTTAGGTTTTTTGTCCTCACGGACTGTTTCAAAGGATTAAGGATACGATATTTTCAATGGATTTGGATTTCTTTTAGATCAATGTTTGTTGAACATCAATCAACTTCTGGAGCAAAGATAGGGTGACTGACTACCGTGCACAAGAGCGTAACTGCTATTTTTTACCATTATTGAATTTACTGCCTAAAAAGTAATTTTACGATTTCAAAAAACCGAACAATTACTTCTTATATTTTTCCTAATATTAAAATGACAAATCCGGCTCTAAACTTCATTTGTTGGAACGATTGGAAACTAAAATTGCAGTTACCAATAAATAAAGTGAGAGACATGCGTGCAAATAAATTCCTAAAATCATGATTACATTTTCATCTGTTTACTTTTTTATTAGTTTTATAAAAAATTTACTGATGAAAAAACTACTATTTATTCTTGCTGCATTTCTTATTTGCTATTCGGGATTTTCTCAAACGAATGCTGCAGCAGAAAAAACGCCTGCCTATGTTCTCAACCCTTCTTTCCCGGATTTCACCGTTTATAAAGCACCGGACAGCACTGCTTTTACACAGAAAGACTTGAAGAAAAATGAGCCAACATTATTGATGATTTTTAGTCCTGAATGTGGTCATTGTCAAAATGAAACAAGAGAATTGGTGAAAAATATTGATCATTTTAAAAACACACAAATCCTGATGGTTACCTGGTTACCTTACAACGAAATGATTTCTTTTTACAAAATGTTTAAACTGGCTGATTATCCACAAATAACTGTTGCATGGGATAGAAAAGATTTTTTTCTTCCTTATTATGAAGTTCAGATGTATCCGAAGATGGTGGTGTATGATAAAAAGGGAAAGTATGTAAATTCATTCAGCGGAAATATCAATCTTGAAGATGTATTGAAGGCAATGGAATGACTTCAACCGTGAACCTTCAAACATTTAATTACCTTTGAGCGGTAACAATTTTTTTTTCAAAATAAACACAAATAAAAAAATGAAAGTAACCGTAGTAGGCGCCGGTGCAGTAGGCGCTACCTGTGCCGACAACATTGCACGAAAAGAACTGTGTGAAGAGTTGGTGATGTTGGACATCAAAGAAGGCATTACCGAAGGAAAGGCAATGGATTTTATGCAAAGCGCAACCCTGCTGGGAAGCGATACAAAAATCATCGGCAGCACAAATGATTATTCTAAAACCGCGGGAAGCAATGTAGTGGTGATCACTTCCGGCATTCCACGCAAGCCGGGAATGACGCGTGAAGAATTGATCGGTATCAACGCAGGTATTGTGAAAGACGTCACTACAAAAATTCTGGAACAATCGCCTGATGCAATTATTATTGTGATCAGTAATCCGATGGATACGATGACTTACCTGGCGTTAAAATCAAGCGGTTTGCCGAAAAACAGGATCATCGGGATGGGAGGAGCATTAGACAGCGCAAGGTTTAAATATTTTTTATCAACCGCATTGAAATGCTCTGCCCAGGATTTGCAGGCAGTAGTAATTGGCGGACATGGAGATACAACTATGATCCCTTTGACAAGATTGGCAACTTACAACGGTACTCCTGTTTCTAATTTGCTGGATGAAGAAACGCTTAAAAAAGTAGCGGCTGATACGATGGTTGGCGGCGCTACACTTACCAAACTGTTAGGCACAAGCGCATGGTATGCTCCGGGTGCAGCAGGTGCTTTTTTAGTAGAATCTATTGTACGTGATGAAAAGAGATTAATTCCCTGCTGCGTGATGCTCGATGGCGAATATGGACAAAAAGATATTTGTATCGGTGTACCTGTGGTAGTTGGAAAGAATGGTTGGGAAAAAATTATCGATTTTAAATTAAATGATGAAGAACAGGCCAAGTTTAATAAAAGTGCAGACGCAGTAAGAAATATGAATGCGGCGTTGCAGATCTAGCGATTTTAATTTGAACTCGTTAAAAAAACCGATGGGAATATTTTCATCGGTTTTTTTATTGTGTAGATAAAAAATTGTCCAATAAAAATAATGAATTTAATTGCCACACCTCATTTGTAAAACAACAAATCAAGAAATAACCCAATTCTTCTTTCACGTTCGAAGGGAAAGTCACTCACCTCTTCCCGTGAAGTTTAATAATACTTTCGGAAAGTTTTAAATAGAGATATTTCAATTCCGGATTTGCAGTAAGCGCCTGCAGATGCCTGTTAAGTGTAAAAATATCATCTCGCATCGCAGGGCCGGTTTGTGTCAGGAAAGGTGAAACCTGTTTTGCCCGAAAAACAGTTTCATCCATCAGCGGGAATAAATTTTTAAAATCCAGTCTTTCTTTTTGACAAAATATTTCTGCGAGCGCATATAAATGATTGCTGAAATTATTAATAAAAACAGCGGCTACATTATAGTTCAATCGTTGTGTATCATTTGCTTCTATAACATTGTTTGACAAGGTTTTCGCAAATCCTAAAACCCGGTGCAAAACCTCCTGGTTGTTTCCATCTACTAAAAAAGGAATATCGGGAATGAGATTGCTATATTTTGAAAGGGATTGCATCGGGTATAAAACGCCGTATGTATCTGAGCAGTCTTTAAGAGAATTGATAGAAACCGCGCCGGCAGTATGCACCACAAATTTATTTTTTAAAGCGGTAATTCTTTCAATATGGTCGAGGGCGGCATCATGCAGCGCTATTATATAAATATCTGCGTCAGAAAAATGAGAAACAGATAACGAAGCGGTAGCTGCAGAATATGAATCAGCAAGCATTTTTGCATGTTCTTCATCCCGGCTGGCTACTTGTACTATTTCATGGCCGGCTTTTGAAATGATATGACACAAAACAGTAGCAGTGTTTCCCGAACCAAGCATTACAACCCTCATTTTCACAGTTTTAATACTAAATATTTTTTCAACAAAAGATATAACGCTTTCCTTTCATAAAAAATATGTTAGCAACATTAATTATTAATATTTTTTCTAAACAACTTAGGTTGAAACCTGGCGTTATTAAAAAAACGAAAATGTTATCAGTGGAGGGAGTTCAAAGATAAAAAACGCATATTACAAAACAAATTTTCTATTTAAAATTTCATTTTTAATTTTTAAACTAATATTGCAGCCTCACTAAAAATTTCGGATATTGGAAAATTCTGAAAATAAGATCAGGTGGAATTGGAAAAAATAAAGATATTATGGCTAAAAATTTATTGATAGTAGAGTCTCCGGCAAAAGCTAAAACAATTGAAAAAATTCTGGGCAAGGATTTCGAAGTTAAGAGTTCTTATGGACACATTCGCGATCTTGAAAAAGACGATATGGGTATTGATATTAATAACAATTTTACGCCCCGCTATAAAATACCCGAGGATAAACTAAAAGTGGTGCGGGATTTAAAGCAGCTTTCAAAAAAAGCAGATACTGTATGGCTTGCATCGGATGAGGATCGCGAAGGAGAAAGCATCAGCTGGCACCTTGCCCAGGTTTTAGGCCTCGATGTAAATACTACCAAACGGATTGTTTTTCATGAAATAACCAAGCCGGCCATAAATGCTGCTGTTGAAAATCCGCGTCTTATTGATATGAACCTGGTAAATTCCCAACAGGCCAGAAGGGTTTTGGACAGGCTTGTAGGTTTCGAACTTTCCCCGGTTTTGTGGCGGAAAATAGGAATGAAAGGCGGATTGAGCGCCGGAAGAGTGCAAAGCGTTGCTGTAAAATTGATTGCCGAAAGGGAAAGGGAGATTAATCAGTTCGTTGCTACAAGCAGTTTTAAAATCGAGGCTTCTCTTGCCGCAACGGATGCATCCGGAAAAAGAATTTCTTTTAAAGCAGAAGATGGAGGCACAAGAACCATTGAAGCGGCGGAAGATTTTTTGTCAAGATGCAAAAACGCTACCTATTCAGTTAAGGATATCATTGTAAAACCGGCAAAACGTACTTCTGCAGCCCCTTTTACTACTTCTACTTTGCAACAGGAAGCAAGTCGTAAATTGGGCTACGGGGTAAGTAAAACCATGTTGCTTGCACAAAAACTATACGAAAGTGGAAAGATCACATACATGCGTACAGACAGTGTAAACCTAAGCGCGACCGCAAAAGAGCAGATAAAAAACGAGGTGCTGAAAAACTATGGTGACAAATATCTGCAGTTGCGGAATTTTAAAAATAAAAATGAACGCGCCCAGGAAGCGCACGAGGCGATTCGGCCGACAGATATGAGTGAAAGCAGGATCAATGATGTGGAAACCTCGCGGCTTTATGAACTCATCTGGAAACGAACCATCGCCAGCCAGATGAGCGATGCAATTCTCGAAAAAACCACTGCCAAAATAAAAATAAGCACAGTAGATGATGAACTGACCGCAACCGGCGAAGTATTGAAGTTTGATGGTTTTTTAAAAATATATAATGAAGGTAATGACGACGACGACGGTGACAATACAGCCTTCGGAAGTGAAAGCCGGCTTCCTCCACTAGCAGTGAATCAGCAACTGGATTTTCAACAAATGACCGCTACAGAAAAATTTACACGGCATGCGGCCAGATATACCGAAGCTTCTTTAGTAAAAAAATTAGAGGAATTGGGAATAGGCCGCCCAAGTACTTATGCGCCTACGATCAGCACAATTATCAAAAGAAGTTATGTAGAAAAAAGAGATAAAGAAGGAACGCAACGAAATATAAGAATCGTAAAACTTTCTAAAGAAAATACAATTAATAAAGTAACAGTAACAGAAAATACAGGAGCTGAAAAAGGCAAACTTTTCCCGACTGATTTAGGTTTGGTCGTTACTGATTTTCTAAACCAGCATTTCGATAAAGTGATGGATTATTCTTTCACCGCAAATATTGAGGAAGAATTCGACAAAATTGCCGAAGGCCATTTACAATGGAATAAAATGGTGGGTGAATTTTATAAGCCATTTCATGATTCGGTGGAACATACATTGGAAAATGCGGAACGTGCAAAAGGGGAGCGTGAATTAGGAATAGATTCTGAAAGCGGAAAACCTGTAATTGCGCGGATGGGCAGATACGGCCCGATGGTACAAATCGGAAATGTAGTAGATGAAGAAAAACCACGTTTTGCAAAATTAAAAGCTACTCAAAGTATAGAAACGATTACGTTGGAAGAGGCAATGGATTTATTCAAACTTCCTTTGAACCTGGGCGAATATGAAGGCAAAGAAGTATCTGCGAACGTAGGAAGATTTGGTCCGTACATAAAATGGGGTGAACAATTTATTTCTATTCCGAAAGGTGAAGAACCGACAGAAGTTGACTTGCCACGCGCGATAGAAATCATCAAAGCAAAGCAGGTTGAAGAAGCGCCAATAGGCCATTACGAAGGAAAGCCAATTACAAAAGGCAAGGGCCGTTTTGGCCCATTTATCAAATGGAACGACCTTTTTATCAATATTCCAAGAGCTTACGATTTTGATAATCTTACCCAACAAGATTGTAATGAACTGATCGGAAAAAAGATTGAAAAAGAAGCTAACCGCTTTATAAAGCAATGGCCTGAAGAAAAAATTGCAATTGAAAATGGAAGATGGGGGCCGTTCATTCGTTTTGGCAAAAAAATGCTGAAGATTGCAAACAAAGCAGGCAGCGAAAAATATACTCCGCAGGAATTAGCAGATTTAAATTTAGAGGATGTAAAGAAATTGATCCTTCTGCAGGATCCTAAAGCATTTGATAAAAAGACTGCTGCCAAAAAAACTGCGAGAAAGAAAGCTGCGCCGAAGAAATCCGCAAAGAAGAAATAATACCATCTTTATTTACTAAATAGTCGGAAGGACCATGGGTAAATACTAGATGCTATTATACCGACGAAAAATAGCCTTGAGACTATGTACTATTTATATTCGGTATAATAATCATTATCTGAAATTGCCAAAATGGAATCGCGATTATTTATTGCTTTATTGTGTTTTTTGGTTTTTGATTAGTTACAGGTTGAGTTTAGGATCAAATTTCAGCAATTAAAAACTGGCAGTATTTGTTTGTTTACTGTGCAAAGCTGTATTTGTCAGACAAAGAAAGATTATTCCCTTTTCTTTATTTCAAATTTTCTTGTTTCATATTTAAAGGATAAAAAAACTTTCTGTTTTATTTTGATTTTAAATTATAATTATTAGTTTTGTCTCTCCTCATCCTCAGAAAACAGTTCCATTTCCCTTTTTAAAACTAACTCACCATCATCCTTTTATTGCGTTTGCAATTGCGTAAGACCCCTTGCTTTACTTAATTTTTTAATGCTTCTAAAACCTTTTTTATGAAACAAAATTTTACGCATTGTTCTAAGCTGTATGTTGCTTTGACACTTTTATTTTCAGCTTTATTCTTTACCAACTCAGTAAATGCACAGATAGGCTGCAGTGGAGAAAGAGTATTATGGCTTGAAACTTTTGGAACAGGAACAACCTCCAGCAGTAGTTCGGATGTGCTGACAAGCGGGTTAACCTACCAGGACACCGGAAGTCTTGTCGCCGAAGGAGTTTATCGTATTATTGATAGCACACAACAAAAACCTGAATGGCATGTTTCTGGCGATCATACCGGCGATGTTAACGGTAAAATGCTCGTAGTAAATGGCCAGGCAGAAACCTTTTTTCAACATACTATTACAGACCCAAACGGTTTTCTTGAAGGAAATTACAACGTTAGTCTATATATCATGAACGTTGATACCATTGGAGTTTGCGGCACCAACGCACTCTTAACCAAATTGACTTTTACCGTCGAATACCTTTCTTCTGCAAATACATGGGTTGCTCTCACTGGTTCTCCTCTTGTTGCTGCTTCTGTTGCTCAATCGTCAACTTCCACATGGGTAAATCAGGGTGGATCATTTACTTTACCATCTACGGGTAATTTTCTTCCTACACAAATCAGGATCACATTAGGTGATGGCACTGTTGGCGGTTGTGGAAATGATTTTGCAATGGATGACGTGAAGTTTTCATATTGCGCTGCCGGAGGCCCTATGCCTATAGAACTCACCAGTTTTGCCGCACACAACAAAGGAACCGGCGTAAGTCTTGATTGGTCAACCTCCCAGGAACTGAATAACGACTATTTCGATGTAGAAAAAAGTGTAAATGCAAGCGACTGGACAGTAGTTACAAGAGTGAACGGTGCTGGGAACAGCCAAACCGTTAAGAATTATAATGCTTTTGATGCAAACCCTGTATCAGGAACCAATTACTACCGTTTAAAACAAGTAGACTTTGATGGCAAGTCAAAATATTCTAAAACAGTTTCAATAAAAGTAGATGGTCCTAAAACTGCGATCTCTGTTTTGACAAATCCATTTTACAACACACTTTCTGTCACTTTCAACAGCGCAACATCACAAATGGTTTCTGCACGGTTGATGGACATTACAGGTAAACTGGTAGCCGCTGAAAACTGGTCTATCACAAGCGGTAACATAAGGAAAGATTTATCTGCCGCAACTTTAAATCAGGGCATGTATATACTCACTATCAGAAATAATTCAGGCGAAATACTTTACAATGGAAAAGTTGTAAAGCAATAATATTACACACGCATAAACCAAAAGGGGGAATCTTCTGATTCCCTTTTTTTATTTATAACGAAAGTACTTTTGTGCTTAATTCTGTTTGTGGAGCGAAACAAGTTTAAATCTAAAGTTTCTATCCTTAAATAGCAATCCCTAAAAAATCACATTGCTCAATGAAACCTTCATCCATTAGCGAAATAAAAAAGGACCTTGAAAAACGGGCTTCTATTGAATTGCTGGAATATTGCCTTCGCCTTGCGAGGTACAAAAAAGAGAATAAAGAGCTGCTCGCGTTTTTACTTTTTGAATCAGATAATATTCCTGTTTATGTTGAAAATGTAAAACAGGAAATAGAACAACAATTTATGGAAATCAATAAAAGCAATATTTATTTCATCAAAAAAAGTGTAAGAAAAATATTACGGTCAATCAACAAATACATTCGTTTTGCCTTATCAAAACAAATCGAAGCCGAACTATTGATCCATTTTTGTAACTGCCTGATCAACTTTTCCATCCCGTTGAAAAAGAGCAGGCAGCTAATGAATCTTTATGAAAACCAACTCAAAAAAATTCATGCGGCTCTTTCTACCCTGCACCCGGATCTACAATACGATTTTAAAAAGCTACTCTTGACTTAAAAGCTTTTTTTACTTTTCTTTTTTATTTTTTTTGCTATCTTTAATTTTCATCAAATAAAAAGGAGGTATTCATGCAATCTACAGATAGAACATGGATGCCGGTTCTAAGTTTTTAGTTAGAAAAGGCTCCATTAAAATAATCTGAGACGCGTGCAGCGTCAATAACCACTGGTTTAAACCGGTGGTTTTTTTGTGATTAATTCTTCCGGAATATGGGTTACTTTTTTAATAAAGAAGTATATAACTGTATCGACAGTTTTCAATTTTTTCTAAATAATTAAAAACAGGAATAGGGTTTCCCTACACCTCAATTTTTAATACAAGCAATCGTTAAAGCCTTTCTGTTCCCAGAAAGGCTTCTTCTTTTTCTCAGCCTTATTTTCAATTTTAAAAACTTTTCTTTTTCCCCATTTAAACATTAAAAGAAAAACAAAAGAATAGGAATGATTCTTGTAATCGCTTTGATTGGTTGAACAGATACAATTTTTTTTCATTTAAAAAACATTATTTATGCGCACAAAAAACATTATTTCCGCATTATTAATTGCAATGTGCTTTTCATTGCTCACTCCGGTTTATGCTGCAAACGAGACTCCTGTAAAAACTGAAGTGCCGAAAGAAGTGCGGGCACAACAAATTGAAAACCGGTTGATGGAAATCCGGCAAATGTCGAAGACAAATTTGTCAAAAGCTGAGAAAAAAGATTTAAGAAAAGAAGTGAGAAGCCTGAAAAAAGAAGCTTCTACACAGGGAATTTATTTATCCGTTGGAGCAGTCATCATTATCATTTTATTGCTCATTCTTTTATTGTAAGATTGTTTTCAAAAAAAAAGCCCGTTTGTTCAACGGGCATTTTTTTTATTAAAAAGAAATTACGCGTTCTTCTTAGAAGTAGCTACCAAAACAACTCCGACAATTGCAATAGCACCACCGACATAAGTAGGCCAGCCATACCAATGATTTTCAGTTTTATTTACCTGGATAGGCCCGGCGTCAATAATGGTTTTCTTTTCAGGAATAGAAACACCTTTGATCACAATCATTATAATTCCAATAGCGATTAAAATCCAACCTGCTGCTTTCATAATTTTAAATTTTTTGTTGAATAAATATAATAAATTTATTTATTACAATTAAAGTGCCGATAGTGACAGCGGTTTGCAAAAGCTTTAAAGGTCATTTTTTTGAAAGAATAATAAGTCAATTCTAAATTTGATTCAACGCATGAGCAACATTTTCCACAGGCAAATTGCAACTCTTATTTTTGCACACATAAATCATTGTTCTTCCTTCTGCCAGTTTATTCTCCAACAAAGGAAGTGTTCCTTCATTTTCACCACCTGAATAAATCGTGTTTGGCAAATAATTTTTTTGAAATTGCATGAGCTTTTCTTTCCAATCTTTACCGACAATGGCAATTTCCGTTGCAGGGTAAACCTGTAAAAGCATTGCCTGTGCCCAATTGCTGTAATAGCCAAGGTTTTTCGCCAAATCATCAGACACATTTTTTATTAACTGCATAGATTTTTCTTTATAATCTTTATTATCAAAATACTGGCTCAAAAAAAATAGATTTTTCGCCATTTCGCTGTTTGAAGAAGGGATTACATTATCGGTTACTTCCATTTTTCGCGCGATTAAATTGCTGTATTGATCATCAGTATATAAGAACATTCCGGACTCCTTGTCAAAAAAGTGTTTGTTCACATATTCAGTTACTGCTTTTGCTTTTCGTAAATAAGATTCGTCAAAACTTACCTGGTAATATCCAATTAAAGCTGTAATAAAAAAAGCATAGTCATCTAAAAAACCATGAATCGTTGCTTTGCCGTTTTTATAGTTTCTGAATAAAGAATCGTTTTCTGCAAACATATTTTTTAATAAAAAATCAATATTTCGCTTCGCTGACTTTAAGAAACTTTCATCACCAAACGCTTGATAGGCATCGATGAAACCCTTTGCCATCAGGCTATTCCATGAAGTGAGTATTTTATCATCCGTTGCAGGTCGTGTTCTTTTTTCTCTTTCTTCGAATAATTTTTTATTTAAAGAAACAAGTTTCTGTGTTATTTGTTCGTTTACTGAAAAATCTTTCTTGCCAAAATTTACATCCGGAATATTTTTATTTTCTTCCCAATTTCCTTGCTCAGTTATTCCAAAATAACCCAAATAAAAAGCAGCGTCTTCTTTCAGAATCTGCTTGATTTCTTTTTCACTCCAAACATAATATTTTCCTTCTTCGCCTTCGCTGTCTGCATCCAATGAAGAATAAAATCCACCTTCCGGGGAAGTAAGTTCCCTGTTCACAAATTCCAACGTTTCATAAACCACTTTTTTGTACAATGGATTTGTGGTAACCTGGAAAGCATGGCTATAAAGGCTTGCCAGCTGCGCGTTATCATAAAGCATCTTTTCAAAATGCGGAACGTGCCACCTTACATCGGTTGCATATCGTGAAAATCCTCCGCCAACCTGGTCATAAATTCCACCTTTTGCCATATGATTTAAAGTAATTTCTACTGCATTTAAAGCTTCTTTATTTTTTGAAAAATAATGATATTGTAACAGAAATTCCCAGATGGAAGGCATCGGAAATTTCATCCCGCCTTTTGTGCCACCATGTTCTGAATCAATTCTCTTTTGAAAAAGAAAAAACATTTTATTCAAATCATTTTCACTAAATGAAACCGGGTTGTTATTCATCGGAAGATGCTCGATATCACGGATTCCCTTTGAAACATTTTCCGCCCGCTCTTCCAGTTTCTGAGGTTCTGTTTTATAAATTGCTGCGAAATATTCAAGCAACTTTATCCAGTTTTCTTTCGGATAATAAGTGCCGGCAAAAAATGGCTTTCCACCGGGCGTGGCAAGCGCATTTAAAGGCCAGCCACCATTTCCATTGATGAGATAAGCAGCGTTCATATACACCTGGTCCACATCCGGGCGCTCTTCCCTGTCCACTTTTATACAAACAAAATTTTCATTCATGACTTTGGCCACTTCTTCATTTTCAAAACTTTCATGCTCCATCACGTGGCACCAATGGCAAGCTGCATAACCAATACTGATCAGCAACATTCTATTTTCTTCTTTTGCTTTTGATAAAGTCTCTTCATTCCAGGCATACCAGTTTACCGGGTTATTTGCGTGTTGCAAAAGATAAGGGGAAGTTTCATTTATCAGGGAATTAGGCATAGTTGAATTATTAAATGATTAAATTATCCACAAAGTGCATCACAGATTGTACACTTCTGCATTCTCACAAAGTTACCTCCCTCAAATCCTTTTTCCATAATTTAGCTTTATGGCCACTCAAATATTTACAAACATCCGTTTATTGGCAAATACCGGGGGCCACTCCGGCTTCGTTCGCGGCGATAAACTTGCCATTCTGCCATCAATAAAAAATGCTTACATCATTATTGAAGACGACACGATTGCTGAAATGGATGTGATGGAAAATTTTCGGTTTTCAAAAGGAAATTTTTCGGTAGCCAATAATACGATCGTTTTGCCTTGCTGGTGCGACAGCCATACACATATTGTTTTTGCAGGAAGCCGTGAACAAGAATTTATTGATAAAATAAAAGGCTTGAGCTATGCTGAAATTGCATCGAAAGGCGGTGGTATTCTTAATTCTGCACAAAGATTAAATGCCACTGTTGAAAATGAACTTTTTAATGCCGCATGGAAAAGATTGGAAGAAGTAAGCAAGCTGGGAACCGGAGCTATCGAAATAAAAAGCGGCTATGGATTATCGGTTGAAGGCGAATTAAAAATGCTTCGTGTGATCAAAAAACTGAAAGAAAAAAGCCGGCTCAAAATAAAATCTACTTTTCTAGGTGCACATACTTTTCCTTTGGAATACAAAGAAAATCACGTAAAATATATTGATCTCATCATCCATGAAATGCTTCCTGTAGTTGCAAGAGAAAAACTCGCCGATTACATCGATGTCTTTTGTGAAAAAGGATTTTTTTCTGCGGAAGAAATGAAGACCATTTGCGAAGCAGGAAAAAATTATGGGTTAAAACCGAAGCTGCATGTGAATCAATTGAACAGTATCGGTGGCATCGAAACAGGCATTTCATTAGATGCTGTATCTCTTGACCATCTGGAAACTTTGACGGAAAATGAAATAGAATTATTGGGAAAATACAAAGGCGCTTCTACGTTGCTTCCATCGGCGGCGTTTTTTTTAAGAATGCCGCTGCAACCCGCCAGAAGCCTTATCAAGGCCGGCGCTGCAGTTACTTTAGCTTCTGATTATAACCCAGGTTCTTCACCATCAGGCAATATGAATTTTGTGATTTCTCTCGCTTGTATTCAAATGAAAATGCTGCCGGAAGAAGCGATAAACGCTGCCACAATCAATGGTGCGTGTGCAATGGAGATTGATAGTGATTATGGAAGCATTTCGATCGGCAAAAAAGCAAATCTTATATTTACAAAACCGGTGCCTTCACTTGCTTATCTTCCCTATTCATTTGGAAACAGCCTGATTGATAAAGTGATGATTGACGGTACTTTTATTTAACTTGAAAAAATAATTTATTGACCTATTTATAAACTTATGCTTTATGCCAACAAACTTTAAACGACTTGACAAGAAAGATATACAGAAACTTACGCGCCTCAGAAAGTACGAAACAAAACTGGGAGAAATAATTCTTTGTGACAGCACGATCGAATTCGAAAAAGCGATATCCGAAACCACCGCCAAGTATATTGTTTTTGGAATCCCGGAAGACATCGGCGTAAAAGCAAACTTCGGAAAAGGCGGTGCAGATTCTGCCTGGTTCCCATTTCTTGATTCTTTTTTAAATATTCAGAGCAACGATTTTTTAAGTGGCGAAAATATTTTTATCGCCGGACATTTTGATTTTACAGACGCACAAAAATTGATTAATGTAAATGCAGCAACGAACGAAGAAAAGATAACAGCTTACCGTTCTTATGTAAGTAAGATAGACGATGCCGTGGAAGAAATGGTAAAAATTATTACCCAAAATAAAAAAATCCCGATCATCATTGGAGGCGGACATAATAATGCGTATCCTGCAATAAAAGGCTCTTCCAAAGGATTATACAAAGCAGAACTGTTGCAACTTGCACAAATTAATTGCATCAATTTGGATGCACATACAGACTTCAGACCCATAGAAGGACGGCATTCAGGAAATGCTTTTCGCTATGCAGATGAGGACGGATACCTGAATAAATATTGTGTGATTGGCGTTCATGAAAATTACATCCAACAAAACATATGGATAGATATTGTGAACAATCCGTTCATTGATCTTATTTCTTATGAAGATATTTTTATTCACCAAAAAAGAAATTTTATAGAAGCAATTGCTCATGCCACAGCTTTTACCGGCGATAATTTTACCGGTATAGAACTGGACCTCGACTCAATTGAAAATGTATTGAGCAGCGCTTCCGCTCCGTGCGGAATTTCAAGTTTAAACGCGCGCCAGTACGTGAATTTTGCAGCCATCAGTTCAAAGGTTGCGTACCTGCACATCTGTGAAGGAGCAACAAAAACTGATTTTGGCGAAACGGATAATTCGACCGGGAAATTGATCAGCTACCTGGTAAGCGATTTTATAAAAGCGCATTCAAAAGTCAAATAGAACTCCACGAATTGAACCTTACAGTAAACAAAGATTTAATGGCTTTTTTGTTTTTTGGATAAACAGTATTTGAAAAATCATTTTAAAATAATTCGATAATTTGTACATTTACTATTGATTAAAAAGAAACTGAAGTAGTATTTTTTTGACTATTGCTTACTTGCCGCACTCCACAAGAAAAAACGCAAGAATTTTTAATAGAAGGTTATTAGTAAAAACTTTTAAATGTTCCTTCAATTTAAAAAAGCCATTCGTTTTTCGGAGGATCATTCAGAAAGAAGCACTTCTTCCAGTACTCTTATAGTTTGGGCTATAAGTCTTGCCAAACCATATCGCAAAATGCTTGGGATTATTCTTGTTGCCATGTTGCTACAAGCTTTAATTGGTTTGGCAACGCCGTGGCCGCTCAAAATAATCATTGATAACGTTGTGGGTCATCACCCATTGCCTCACTGGCTAAATTGGTTAGATCTTATTTTTCCAAAAGAAAACTTAGAACAAATGGCGGCTGTCGCCGCAATTACTTACATTGCCATAACTGCCTTAGGTTCCTTTGCCGATTTTTTGGATAATTATTATAACGAAAAAGTGGCACAGTCTGTTGCCAACGATCTGCGTCGAAAAATTTACCATCATCTTCAACATCTTTGCCTTTCTTATTACGATACCCATCAAACCGGCAAATTACTGAGTACACTCACTACCGATGTTTCCACAATACAGGATTTCACTTCTTCTATTCTGTTGAACATTCTTGTAGACGCAGTTACAATTGTTGGAATGATTGGAATTATGTTTTATCTCGATTGTGATTTCACGCTGGTCGCTCTGGCTGTCGCTCCATTTTTACTCTTTTTTGTGGCGCGTTTTAAAAAGGCGATGAAGAAAGCAACCCGTGAGGTCCGCAAAGACCAGAGCAATATGCTGGTGATTTTGCAGCAGGGCCTGGAGTCAATCCGTGCAGTAAATGCATTTGGGCGCGAGGATTTTGAAGACGCAAAATTGCAGAAAATAAGCCAGGAGACGCTCTTCGCTGCTCTGAAAGCAAGAAAGGTAAAATCAGTTGTTTCACCATTTGTGGCCGTTACCGTTTCATTGTGTACTGCATTTGTTCTTTGGCGGGGAGCAGATCTGATACTGAAGGGTGCAATGTCGGTTGGGGCGCTTACTGTTTTTCTCTGGTACATGAACAAATTTTTTAGCCCGGTCCAAAATCTTGCAAAAATGACCAGTTCTATCGCACAGGTTACTGTAGCGCTGGAAAGAATACAAGCGATTTTAAATACAGATACGATCATTACAGAAAAGCCGAATGCAATAAATCCAGGCAAGTTCAAAGGAAAGATTGTTTTTGATCACGTAAGTTTTGCTTACAATCCTGAATCGCCGGTAATAACGGATTTTAATCTTACCATAAATGCGGGTGAACGTATCGGCATTTGTGGCCCAACTGGAAGCGGTAAATCAACTATCGTAAGCCTCATTGCAAGATTTTATGATCCTACAAACGGACGGGTGTTAATAGATGATACCGACATAGCGGATTTCAAGCTTGACGGTTTACGCAACCAGATAGGATTTGTGTTGCAGGATACGGTGCTTTTTTATGGCTCCATCCGTGAGAACATTGCTTATGGGCGTCCGGAAGCAACTGATGCAGAAATTATTGAAGCAGCTAAACTGGCAAATGCTGAAGAATTCATAAAAAAGATGCCTCATGGTTATGACACCTTAGTTGGAGAGAGAGGCTTAACGCTTTCCGGAGGCCAACGCCAGCGCATTGGAATTGCTCGGGCAGTAGTACGCAATTCGCCTATTCTGATTCTTGATGAACCAACTGCTTCACTGGATACCGAATCTGAAAAGATCGTGATAGAAGCACTGGAGAAATTAATGCAGGGGCGAACAGTGATCACCATTGCGCACCGTTTAAGCACCATCTGTGATGCCGATAAAATTATTGTGCTTGATCGTGGATTAATCGCAGAACAGGGTACCCATGAAGAACTGTTGAAAAAAAGTGGAATGTATGCGGAACTTTATAATGTGCAAAAATGGGCGGAACATAACGTACAGACAAGGGCGAATTCATTTGAAAATGTAATGAATAAATAAAACCAGCAGCTTCAGCAAACAAAGAAAAAATCATATTTTATGTCTCACCGGTCGATAATTATTTTACCAGATGATACCGCGCAGGAAATTCTAACCGCCATTGAAAGCGCCCGTGAATCGATCCGGATAAAAATGTTTCTATTTTCTGATCCCGGATTGATAAGGGCAATTATCGCAGCAAAGGATCGGGGTGTTAGAGTGAAGGTAATGCTCAATCCCGCGCGAAATAATGGTGAAGAGGAAAATGAGGAGACGAAAAAAATACTGCAAGAAGCAGGTATAGATGTGCGTGACAGCAATCCGTTCTTCAGCATCACCCACGAAAAGTCAATGGTGGTTGATGAGCGGATGGCATTTATAAAATCGCTGAACTGGGACACAAAAAATTTAACCGAAACACGGGATTATGCGATCATCACTACCCATCCGCACGAAGTAAAAGAAATCATTTTGTGTTTCGAAGCCGATTGGTACCGGCATGATTTTCAACCGGGTGAAAATATGAACCTTATTTGGTGTATTAATAATGGCAGAGCACGGATCGCAAGGTTTATTGATGAAACACAGCATTCTATTTTTATTCAAAATGAACGATTCCAGGATCTGATCATCATTGAAAGGCTTGTACATGCATCCAAACGCGGTGTAAAAATTCACGTGATGGTGCGGCCACCGCATACATTACGAATGGAAAAATTAGTAGAAGGCGTAGGTGGCTTAAGGATCATGGAGGATGTAGGAATCAAAATCCATAAACTCAATTACCTGAAACTGCATGGAAAAATGTTGTTGTCTGATGGTTGCCGTGCGATCATCGGATCTATCAATCTTACTCCTGGCAGCTTTGACCACCGCCGGGAACTTGCTATTGAAGTACATGATCCGGAGATAATAGAGAGACTGCAAAAAATTGCGCATTACGATTGGGAAAATTCTCATCCGCTTGATCTTACTGACGCAGGTCTTGTGCAAGACCTGCAAAGTATGGGAAAAGGTGGCATTGAAAAGATTGTGCTGAATGAAGAAACCATAGATAAAATGAAACAGAATCACAAATAGAAGAATTACACTTCCGCAAGCGGCACCGCTCACGGAGTTTGGAATCGTTACGATTCGCATATTCCATTGATCTGGTATGGATGGAATGTTCATCCCGGAAAAACAAACAGGGAAGTTTATATGACCGACATTGCTCCTTACAATTGCTGCAATGCTTCATATTCAAATGCCGAGCGAATCAATAGGACATGTACTTGAAGATATTTCAAGATAAAATATTGAGAAATTGCTGGATTGAAGATTTATGGTTTAATAATTCTGCTTTTATGAATGATTTATTTGCTTTCTGCACCGATTAATTTTTTTTTCTTAAAAATAATGGCAATGATGAAAATAATTTTATACCTGATCGTCATTATTTCTTCACTCACAGTGGAGAATTCATCTTCCCAGGTTTTAGCTTTTGATAAGATAAAATTTTTTCAGGATACTTCAATCGTCCATGCTACGATTACAACTGATATCGGAAAGATCGTCAGGAAAAAAGAAAAAGAAGGTCTTGAATTTCCTGCAAATTTTTCTATCATTCTTTCCGATGGCAACACAATCGAGGAGCCAATTATTCTCAGTGTCAGGGGACATTTCAGAAGAGAAAAATGTTTTCTGCCTCCTCTTACCGTCGATTTTAAAGACAAAAAGACTTCAGTATTAAAGCCGTTAGGTTCGCTAAAATTGGTAAGCCAGTGCTATACATCAGAAATTGGCGAAAAATATTTATTAAGCGAATTCCTCGTTTATAAGATGTATAATCTTCTCACGGATATGAGTTTTCGTGTGAGGTTATTAAATTTGAAATTAGTTGATAGCTCTGACAGGAAGAAACCCATTACAGAATATGCTTTTCTTATGGAAGATATAAAAAACCTGGCGAAACGAAATAATTGTACGTATCTAAAATCTAAAGTTGATCCGCGTAACACGAATGATTACCAAATGACGATGGCAGCAGTGTTTGAATACATGATTGGTAACACGGATTTTGGTGTTTTTGCAAACCATAATACGCGGTTACTTCATTCAAACACAGATTCTTCCAATAGGCCTTTTGTAGTTCCTTATGATTTTGATTTTTCCGGATTTGTAAATACCGACTATTCCATCCCTGACGCAACTCTGGACATTAGCAATGTTCGTACAAGATTGTACCGCGGTTTTCGCGAACCTCCGGAAGTAGTAAATGCAGTAGTAGCTGTTTTTAAAAAACAGAAAGACAGTATTTACGCTTTGATCAACAACTTTAATTTGCTTTCTTCAAAAAGTAAAAATGAACTGACCAGTTACCTGGATGATTTTTTTAAAATTATCAATAATCCCGCGAAAGTAAAATACACTTTTATTGAAAATGTACGAACTGAATGATACAGTTAAACATTTCACTTATTTCAATTTTCTCTCAGCCCTTTAATGATCACGTTTCCAGTCCCATTCGGATTACATGGATATCCAAATTCTTTTAGCAATATTTTTGGATTATTAATGGTAGAATAAAATTCATCCAGGAAAATATTAGTCTGCTTTTTATATTTATCATCCAGCAAGGGACAATCATCATAAAGACTATAAATCGTTTGTCTCAAACCATTATATAAAGCAATAGTGCTGTCAAACATTTTCATATCCTTCACACAATAACCACGATACCGCCGCTCTCTGACTGAGTTCATTTTCAATTCAGGTGCTGGTAAGGCATAGGGTGCATTTACAATTCCGGAAAGGTGAAAGTCGTAAGGAACGGTAACAGGCACCGATGCAGAATCAGCAGCGATCAATTTAATATTTTGCAAATACTCAACCGACCAATCTGTATTGCCAACAAGGTATTCAAATACTGCCATTCTTAGAAAAGGGCCATGCATCGTTTCATAAGGCTTCAACTTCTTTTTTACAGTAATAAAATTATTTCGCTTAGCCATCTGCTTTTCATCTTCAAGCAGCATTGCATAAAATGGTGCAGGGATTTTTTTATTATCATCATCTATTAAAGTAACTTTCACGAGTCTTGCCCGAAAACTTTGTTCTGTTACCAGGTTGTATAATTTATATACAAGCCATTCGTGCACAACAAATTTATCGCCTTTGCAAGGCATCACCAGCTTTAAGGACGCATGGTTAGGAAAAATAGAAAGCGCATTCAAAGCTGTATCAGAAAAAGTGAGCAGTAAAGGCGGATAACTGCAGTTAGATTGATCACGACGAAAATGTCCCCTTGTTTTTACATTTACTGGGATTGACATTTCGCTATCCTGTACTTTGCAAGTAAGAGTAACCGGATAATATTTCGCTTCCCCTTTCCGATTATCCAAAAGTTTATGAATGCTACCCGTTAAGGCTATATTCAATATTTCATCGTCATCAAACAAATTTTTAACGAAGTGCGAAGAATCGACCTGCGATGATATACCAGGCATCTGGCATTTCCCGATAAAGAAAAGAAGAAGAAAACTCACATTGAAAAAAAGAAATTTTTTCATGATAAAGTTTTTTAAAAACAATGATCAGAAATGCATCTTCTTATAAACCTTTAATAAAAATAGTTTAATATCAAACAGCAAAGGAACAAATAACGCGGCTTCTTATTTTCGGTTCTATTAAAATGCTTTTATTGTTTAACCAACCTGCTCACAAGCGCCAGTTCATCTTTATCTTTTTGATCTGCTCTTCTTTCTAATCCTTTCATTCCCCAATGCAAAATAAAAGGTATCACCACTGGAATAAACCGGGAAAACACCGGAAGAAAAAAGGACAGTATAAGCGAGATCAGAAATACAACCGGGATCATCAGGCTTCTGTACAACCCAAGTTTGATTCTGGCGCGCGATATTTTTCGCGTCAATAAGTTGCGCTTTGGATTGCTGATATACAACCACAACCAGATATTCATAAACCCGGTAAAACACATATTGGCCACATATACTGCATAAGGAATAAACATGCCTGTGTTTGAAGCATATTCTCCGAGTAATCCTGAACTAAAAGGCAGAAGTACGACAGAAAAAAGATAGCCGAGATTAATCCAGATCAAGGAAGTGGTGTAATTCTGTGCATAACCAAATATGCGGTGATGCACAGACCAATAATGACCAATGATGCCAAAGCTTATAAAGAAACCCAAAAATTTAAGCGAGTTATGTGAAAGATACTTCCATAAAGCAGCATCGGTATAAATATCCATCTCATCCGGGTCGGGCACCTTTATAGCAATGACAAGCAGCGTAATGCAAATAGCGAAAACAGCGTCGCTAAAAAAAACAAAACGTTCTAATTGAAATTTTGTACGCGATTCATCATGCCTTGGATGATTCATAAACGGTTTTTATTATTTAAAAGGCACGCATTAAACTGAATAATTTATTTCATTTTTTCCTCACCTAAAGATAATTGAAAGAAATATTGAAATGAAAATTTGTTCTGGCTTGATGAACATAAAAAAAACCTGTCTTAAACAGGTTCCTTTACAAGCTTGGTGAATTTTAAAATTATTGCGGGCTTAAATACTGCGCATACGCATATCCTTCAACACCGGTATCCGTTTTAATCAGCCACCATTGCTCATTCGTTTTATTTTGAAGGGTAACAATTTCCCCGTGAGCAGCTTTTCCAACTA
>JBQCFI010000196.1:0-6775 GCA_051959325.1 Ginsengibacter sp.
GATAAAAATAACGAAATGCAAAAACCAACATTGTTACTCATTATTGATACTTTAAAAAAAGGCGGAGCAGAAACGTTGCTGGTAGGAATCCTTAGGCAATTAAATGTAAAATTTGAGGTCATACTCGTCACTCTTTCAGCGGAATGCGATTTTGATGAAGATGAAATAATTTGTCGCGCTCGCTATAATTTAGGCTTTAAAAGAAAAATGTCTTTAGTTTCTTCTGTTCTGAAATTAAAAAAAATTATTAAAAAACATGCGCCGGTTCTTGTCCATTCGCACCTCGTTTATAGTAGTATTGTAGCCCGCTGTGCTTGCCTGCATAACTTGCCGGTTTTGTATTCTATTCATGGCGAACTAAGCAAAAATGACTTTAATAAAAGCAAAATATTAACGTTCATCGAAAGGAATACCATTCGTAAAAATCATTCTTTAATAGCCGTATCAGACGCTGCATTAACCGATTATAAAAAAACAATTTTCAAAACATACAAACCCTTCATACTTCCAAATTTTATCGCAGATCAGTATTTTGAACAATCCATTATCCGCGATTTTACAGCCATCAAATCTTTAAAGCTTGTTTCTATAGGCAATTTTAAAGCTGCAAAAAATTATGAATACCTTATCGAAGCGTTCCGGTATTTAAAAGAATACCCGGTTTCTTTAAAGATTTATGGAAATATCAATAATCCAACTTATTCGCAACTACAATCAGAAATTCAGCGTCATGAATTGAATATTGTTTTAAAAGGACGGTTGAAAAACGTACAGGAAGAATTATTAAATAACGATTTGTTTGTGATGAGCTCCAGAAATGAAGGATTTGGAATGGCAGCTGTCGAAGCAATGGCCTCCGGACTTCCTTTGTTGTTGTCCAATTTGCCGGTTTTTCATGAAGTCACTTTTGACAATGCTGTATTTTTTGATATAACTACTCCAACCTCTTTTGCCACTTTAATCAAAGAAATTTTTGAAGGAAAACATCATCTGAATCAACTTTCAAAAAATGGAATTGAAATAGCAAAACAGTACAACAAAGAAAAATACCTGGCGGGTCTTTATTCGATTTATCATCAAATACTGCAATCACTTTAAAACAAAAATGAAACACATTCTCTTCATATCCTACGATGGAATGACTGATCCACTCGGTCAAAGCCAGGTAATTCCATACCTAATCGGACTTACAAAAAAAGGATATCGTTTTACCATTTTGTGCTGTGAAAAAGCTGAAAGATTTTCTGTGTATAAAAATGAGATAGAAAATTTGTTAAAACCATTTCCAATAAAATGGGTAGCAATCCCTTACCACAGAAATCCTCCGGTGCTGTCTTCTGCTTATGATACTTTTATGCTTGTACAAAAAGCAAAAAAACTTCATTCAAAGGATAAATTTGAAATGGTTCACACGCGGCCGGGCACTCCTGCTTTAGCCGGTTTATTAATAAAGAAAAAACTTGGTGTAAAATTTTTAAATGACGTCCGTGATTTTTTTGCTGAAAGCCGTATAGATTCCGGGGCCTGGAATAAAAATAATTTTATTTACAAATCGGTTTATAGTTTTTTTAAACAAAAAGAAAATGAAGCGATTGAAAAATCTGACGGAATTGTTTGTCTCACACATAAAGCAAAGAAAATAATTACAACATGGCCACAGTATAAAAGCGACATTCCATTAGAAGTGATTCCTTGCAGCGTTGGCTTGAATTTATTCAACCCGGAAAAAACAGATCCTACAGAAAAATTAAAACTGAAAAGAGAACTGAATATCAGAGATCATGATTTTATTTTCAGTTATCTCGGTTCTATTGGCAGTTGGTATCTTACTGATGAATTGATGCTTTTTTATAAAAAGATCAGCGAAAAAATCCCTTCTGCAAAGTTCCTGTTTATTTCTCCGGATGAAGAAAGCAAAATTATTGATCCTGCAATAAAAGCTGGCCTCGACGCAAATAAAATAATCATCAAAAAAGCAAAAAGATCGGAGGTTCCGCTATTACTTTCCTTCAGCAGGTTCTCGGTTTTTTTTATAAAACCATGTTACTCAAAACAAGCATCATCCCCTACAAAACATGGGGAAATAATGGCGATGGGAATACCGGTTATTACAAACGCAGGTGTAGGCGATGTGGCTGAAATCATAGAAAAATTCAAGTCCGGAATTGTATTAAAAGATTTCACAGCAGCAACTTTCGAATCCGTTTCAAACACCATTGCGTCGGGAATCTCTTTTGACAATACTTCTATCCGAAAGGCCGCTTTTGAATACTATAATTTGGAAAATGCAGTTGAAAAATACGCTGAAATATATAAAGCCATCTTGGAATAATGCGCAATGAATTGAAATAAGAATTCGTGGTATTTATTTGTTTGTTGAAACTTTATTCTTTGTCATTTAAATAGGTGATTTACTTTAAAACTTCTTGCCTACTGCATGATAAAACGGAATTCCATCACTGATGACAATATCGATAAGTCCCGCACTCTCCATCATTTCTTTCACCTGTTTTTTAGAAAATCTTTGTTCCAGCCGCGTTCCAAACCGATCCAGTGTATCATTTCTGATCATAAAGAAAGAACGATTCTGATAACCATGCAATGGCATACGCTTTGCCAGGTCTTTAAATCCGAACCAATTAAAAAACCTTCCTGCCCATACGAATGGCATATAAAAAACAATAGCAAGCAAATCGCAAACGAAGCGCTTTACTTTGCCGGGAAATCTGCTTACCATTTTCCTGATAACATCGCTGACGGTAAATAGTGCTTTATAAAACGGGCCGCGACGATCCAAATTATAATACAGATAAACATAAAAGTAGCCGCCTTTTTTTACTTTTTTTACACAATCGAGCAGTGCCTTTCTGGTGTTTGGAATATGATGCAAAACGCCGACACTCATGACAAAATCGAATGTTTCATCAGCAAAAGGCAACGTGTCGATTGATGCCTGCGATAGCCGTACATTTTTGACGCCATTTAATAATTTATCCGCTGCAAAAATTGCATTGCTCGGATCAACCGCTTCAATAAAACCAATTCGGGGAGCAAGATATTTTGTCCATCTTCCAGTGCCGCATCCCACATCCAACGCATAGGTTGTTGGATTGATTATATCATTATTCAGAATATCAAAATATTCTTCACCACCTTTTTTCACAAGATCATCATTATGTTCAGAAAATTTCAGCCATTCATCTCCAAATTCAGTAACAACCTTTTTGTCTATATTTTTTCCATCAATCTTAAAAATGTTTATTTCCCTGTTTTTAGCTTGAATGATGCTATCCGGCGGCCTTGTAAATTCAGCTTTCATTATTCTTGCTCTCCTGTTTTTAGAATCCAGCAAAATAGCTTATTTAGGTAATACAAATGACATTTTTACTTAAAAAATTCATTTTAAAATTTAAAAGTGAAAGCATTTTATTTTAAAATCTGAAATATTAAGACCGCTAGACCCTTGGCAATATTTTATATAACAATACGTTCATTAAAACAAAAGCAAAAAATTTCTATAAAAAGCGGTCATACGCCAGGTAGCGGAGTTTTCAAAACGATCCCATGAATTATGTCGATTTTTTATTAACCCCCATTTATATTTTTATTCTTTACCTTTTTTTTCGGGCAAAAAGAAAAAAGTACACCGATCCGTTATTGCAAAAGTATCACAAGCAAGGTTTTTGGATTAAAATATCCGCAAGCATCCTCTTTGTTCTTTATTACTCATATCTTACCCGCGGCGATTCTACTTCGCTATACCAATACGAAGGGAATAATTTATATCACCTGATACTGCACAACAGCGATAATTTTAAATATATCTTTCAAAGCGGAAAAGACTTCGATCCTTCATTGGTGAAGGACAGATTTAATGTTGGATATTTCCGCGATGAATCGAATTATATGGTAATTCGGCTCGATGCACTTTTCTCTTTTGTTTGCTTTGGAAGTTATGCTGTGATTAATTTATTTTTCGCATGCCTGGCATTTTCCGGGTTATGGAAACTGTATTTATTTTTTTACGAACAATATCCAAAATTGCATAAACAATTTGCCATCTCCATTTTATATTTTCCAACGCTGGCGTTCTGGAGCGCCGGTTTATTAAAAGATTCGTTGTGCATTGCAGCGCTTGGCTGGCTTACATATTCTTTATATGGGCTGCTTTACAAAAGAAAATCGTTCCTAAAAAACACCATCCTTGTTATTATCTCAGCTTATTTCCTGTCGGTTCTAAAAATTTATATTCTTCTTGCTTATGTTCCATTTTTTGTATTGTTTATCATTTTGAAAAACACCCAAAATATCCGGTTCAAATTTGTAAGATTCATTCTGGCCCCGGCTATTATTGGTATTAGTGTTTATTCTTTCACTACGATTTTTGCAGCTTATAATGAGGAATTGGGCGCCTATTCAGTAGAAGAAGTCACATCCAGCATTACTCATCTAAACGAAGTATTGGAAGCAAGAAACGGCCGTGAGGACGCAGCGTCAAACTTCAATTTGGGTGCAGAATTTGACGGAACATTCACCGGTCTTATCAAAATTGCGCCTATTGCCATTGGCACCACATTCTTCAGGCCTTTTCTTTGGGAAGCACACAAAATATCACAGTTGATGGCTGCTGTAGAAAGTCTCCTACTGATGTTTTTTACGTTATTTATTTTATTCAAAAGCGGCCCGTTCAGGCTCGTAAAATGGATACTGGCGGATCCGTTAATTATGTATTGTTTTCTTTTCGCCGTTGTCTTTGGATTATTTGTAGGTGCCAGCACACTAAATTTTGGAACACTCGTTCGTTATAAAATTCCCTGCCTGCCTTTTTATGCCATTTCTTTATTTTTAATTTATGAAAAAGTAAAAGAAAGAGCCGCAAGAAAAGCTTTACAAAAGGCACAGAATTCTTCGCAAGTAACCCTATTAGTTCCTGCGATTTCTTAGCAGACTTCCTTTTGAAAATATTTTTTGAAAAGCGATTTGATACATTTATATTGTTCGAAAAATTTCACCTTTTCAAATAACTGAATGGTTCATTTGCCCAAATTAATAGCAGATCTCGCTTTGATCCTGATCACAGGAGCCATTACTACTTTGTTATTCCGCAAAATAAAACAGCCATTGGTTTTAGGATATATCATTGCCGGCTTTTTGGTAGGCCCCCATTTGTCTATTACACCTACGGTTGCTGATAACGATAATATCAAAACACTTGCAGAAATCGGCGTTATTTTTCTTCTTTTTAGTCTCGGGCTTGAATTTAGTTTTAAAAAATTATTACGTGTTGGTGGAGCTGCTTCCATTACCGCTTTAGTGGAAATTGCTTTTATAACAGTGACTGGTTATATTCTTGCGCGATGGATGAACTGGTCGGTCATGGATAGTTTATTTCTTGGTGGTATGTTGGCCAGTTCTTCTACAACCATTATTATTCGCGCATTTGATGAACTCGGAATTAAGACCAAGCAATATGTGCGCGTCGTCTTTGGTGTTTTGGTAGTGGAAGATATCGTAGTCATACTGTTAATGGTTTTACTTTCTACGATGGCAGTAAGTAAAGAATTTCAGGGAATGGAATTGTTATTTACGGTGACAAAGCTTCTCTTCTTTTTAGCGTTGTGGTTTCTTGCCGGAATTTTTTTATTGCCTACTTTTTTAAAAAAAGCAAAAAAATTATTAGACGACGAAGCTTTACTGATCCTGTCTATCGGCCTTTGTCTTGGAATGGTGGTTGTTGCCACACAGGCTGGATTCTCTGCAGAACTGGGTGCGTTCATCATGGGATCAATTATGGCAGAAACTACTTCTGCGGAAAAAGTGGAGCACATTATCAAACCGGTCAAAGATCTTTTTGCCGCGGTGTTTTTTGTGTCTGTAGGAATGATGATCGACCCGCAGGCAATTGTACAATACAGATGGCCTGTTTTATGGATCACCTTTTTAACATTATTTGGAAAATTATTCAGCACCACCTTAGGCGCTTTAATCTCCGGACAACCATTGAAACAATCCGTACAAGTAGGAATGAGCATGGCTCAAATCGGTGAGTTTGCTTTTATTGTAGCTACGCTTGGACTTTCACTCGGTGTCATCAGCGATTTTATTTTTCCGGTGGTAGTCGGAGCCTCTGCAATTACGACTTTCACGACACCTTATATGATCAAATTCTCAGAACCGGTTTATAATTTCATTGTAAAAAATTTGCCAGCTAAATGGGTCATTGCGTTGAATAATTATTCTTCGGGAGCACAACACATCCAGGCTGAAAGTAACTGGAAAGTAGTGATGAAATCTTACGCTTTCATTGTAATTGCGAATGGAATTATTTTAATCGCCCTTTTTTTAATTTCCGTAAACTTCCTGATGCCTTTTTTGAATGAGCAAATTGAAAATAAGCTTTTAAAAAGTGTTACTGGATTGGTAATTACGTTAGCAGTTTCGGCGCCATTCTTATGGGCATTGATGGCAAAAAAACCGGCTATTTCCGCTTATAAGGAACTTTGGCTGGTAAATAAATACAACCGCGGCCCTTTGTTGGTATTGGAAATCTCCAGAAATATCATTGGTATTCTGCTAATAGGTTTTTGGGTAAATGGCTTTTTTTCAACAAAAATTACGTTTCTGCTCGCGGTTCCGCTCATCATTATTGTAATGCTTCTTTTTTCCAAAAGGATACAGGCGTTTTATCAAAGAATTGAAGGCCGGTTTTTGAGTAATTTGAATGCCCGGGAAAGATTGGCCGGCGAGCAACAAGCCAAAAAGAACCAGGTTCAAA
>JBQCFI010000197.1:0-17648 GCA_051959325.1 Ginsengibacter sp.
GGGAAAGAAGTTCCTTCTCCCAGTCCGCCGGAAACATACTGCACTTCTAGCATGTCGTGGAGGTTGTCATTTTTATATCCAAACAAATCTCCATAATTTGGAGTAAGCTTCAGTTTGGGAGTAGTTCCTTCGTGGCTGATAATATCTTCCAGTAAGGCTCTCGCATTATTCATCATAGCGGTTTGTTTCAACGGATAGCCGGCCATAGTAAGATATACTTTAGCTAAAATTCCTTTTACCGCCCAGGAGGTTACCCTGCCATTATCCGCCGAAGCGCTGTAATTACCGGGCAGCGAATCTTTCACCGCATCCATTTCTGTTGTAATGAATTTATAAATATCTGCCGGCTCTGACTGCTTTATCTGGACACCTTCCGAAGGGGAAATAACTTTTGTTACCAATGGAACTCTACCCCATAATCTTACCAATTGAAAATATGCATACGCTCTCAAAAATCTTGTCTCAGCTTTATACTGAGTTTTGAGAGAAGGGTTATCAAAGGTAACGTTATCAATATTGCCCAATACACCATTTGCCCTGTTGATCATACTATATAAACTTTGCCAGGTATCATGCAGCGTTCCGTCCTGCGCATTTTCCTGAAAATTATTGATGTCAAAATAATCTCTTTGTGCATCTGCAAAAACGGCATAAAAATTATTAGATCGCACCTCGGATAAAAAAAGATAAATATCTACAGGCCAATCCCGAAGGCTGGAATAAACACCGGTTACGGCCTGTTGTATATCCTGTTGTGACTGATAAAAATTGCCGGCAGTAATGCTAGAAGTTGGCTTTACATCAAGGTAATCTTTATTGCATGACGTTCCAATTATTGCTATCATTATAACAATCGCGAAAAATATTTTTTTCATATTGATCATTTTACTTTTATTTTTTTGAAAATGTATTCTCACAACCTTCAGGTAAATGGTTGTATATAAAATTTAAAATCCAATAGTAAGTCCTACGATATAAGTTCTTGCATCAGGATAGGCGCCGTAATCGCCTCCATCGGTATTGAGGGATTCGGGGCTGTATCCGCCATAATCTTTATTGCTCAGGTAAAAAAGATTTTCGCCACTAACATAGATCCTCGCATTGGTGATTCCTTTTATTAGATTATGTGGCATCGTAAAACCAAGGGTGAGGTTTTTAAAGCGTGCGTAAGTTCCGTCATACAGCCAGCGTGAATCATAGAGCCCGCCAGTGGTTCCATCAATTCTTGGAGTTTGACCATCTCCCGGTTCCGCCTCAGAGCGCCAGCGGTTTCTCCAACGCCCTAATGCATTTCCCAGTGTTCCCATGCCAGGACGATCAATTGCCCTTCCTATTAGATCATACACTTTATTTCCTCCTGATCCCTGGATGAGAAACGAAAGATCAAAGTTTTTAAAGGTAAAATTGTTATAAATACCCCATGTAGTAGTGGGGTCAGGCTGCCCCATTAGCGTGCGGTCGTCAGAATTAATAACCCCATCTTTATTTATATCCTTATATTTTACATCTCCAACTATGTTTGTTGACATATGCGGGCTTGATTCCAGATCTTTTTCGTTCATGTAAACGCCAATAGCATCGTACATATAAAACTCGTTTACCGGTTGGCCTACTTCATCTATTTGTGTTTGATTACTGAACCCGGTATGAATCGGAGCATTTCCTACGCCTAATGCAGTGATCTTATTTTTATTGAAGCTCACATTAATACTGGTTTGCCATTGCAAAACTCCGGTCAGGTTTCTTGTATTCAACTCCAATTCCCAGCCTTTATTGGTCATATGCCCAATATTTTCTGTACCACTTTCAAAACCAGTGGCGAGGGCGAATGGAACTTTCAATAGCATGTCTGTTGTTAACTTGTCATAATAATCAGCAGAGATTGAAACCCGGTTATTAAAAAATCCCATGTCCAGTCCATAATCAGCAGATCTGGTTTTCTCCCAATGTAAATCCGGATTAGAGATACTGGTTGGCACATATCCATTCGCTAATGCATTTCCAAAAGAATAATTAGCGGATCCAATGCCCCCATAAGCAAGATAATCTTTGATATCGTTGTTTCCGTTGTATCCGTATGACGCTCTTAATTTCAATTGATTTATCCAGGTTATTGAATTCATAAATGATTCCTGTGCGATATTCCATCCAACTCCTATTGCAGGAAAATTACCCCATTTAACACTAGAGCCAAATTTTGAAGAACCATCTCTCCTGATACTGGCGTTGAGCAGATACTTGTCTTTATAATCGTATTGTACTCTTGCCAGGTAAGATAAAAGCGTATGTTTCAATTCACCGGTGGAGGACGCGGTAACCGTAGAAGTAGCATTGTTCAAAGTAGTGAGCGCATCATTTGCAAATTTGCTGGCACTCTGGCTGGTACTCACTGCGTTTGTTTGTTCGGCGCTATACAATGCAATCGCATTGATATGATGATCGCCAAAAGACCGGTTATAAGACAATAAAGATTCAACCAGGTAATACTGGCTGTTTGAAGTGGCATAACTGCCTGAACTATTTGCTCCTGGAACTTGTCCAAGACCAATAGAAGGATGATAGCTTTTATGATTTTGCTGATCGGTATTCCATGCGCCGGATACTTTCAGCGAAAGGCCTTTGTAAATATCAGCCTGCAAATACATATTCGAGAGCAAGCGTTGCCTGTTCAGTTCATTCGTGGTTAACCGTTGATAAGCGATGGGGCTTTGAGTGCAACGGGCAAAATAATAGCGACCATAAGGAGCCACTCCGGAGTTGATTCCAGCATCTTTCTCTACAACGGGTGCCATTGCCAGTACGTGGTGTGACTGCGCATCTTTTCCATATACGTTGCCCCCGGCATTCCAGGAATAGGAAGGTGCCAATTCTAATCCCATCTTTAAAAAATTATTCAGCTTTGCTTCAAAATTTGCACGAACGGAAAATAGCTTATAGTTGGAAGCTGTGGCTATACCATCCTGATCCAAATAATTGCCCGAAACGCGGTAGGTTAATTTTTCTGTTCCTCCTGATGCGGATAACTGATAATTTGCTATTGGCGCATTTCTATAAAATGCATCCTGCCAGTCAATGTAACTCAAACTGTCTGTACCAAGGGCCCAGCGGGGATCCGGTATATAAGTGGCGCTTTTCTGAGTTTTTAGATTGGTTTGTCTTACTGAAATCGGATCACTGGCACTCCAGTTCAGACCTGATTGTAATCCTCTTTTCACATACGCAGAATCCTGTACCTGTTGATACATGTCTATCCATTCCGGGCCAGACAGCAAATCCATTTTATTTGCCAATTGTTGAATTCCATAGTAGGCGCTGAAATCAAACCTCGTCTTTCCGCTTTTTCCTTTTTTTGTCGAGATCAACACCACTCCATTTGTGGCACGCGAACCATAGATGGCTGTGGATGCAGCATCTTTTAAAACAACTATTGAGGCAATATCTGTAGGGTTGATGTCGCCAAGGTTGTCGATTGGTACACCATCCACCACATACAAAGGATCAGTGCCTGAATTTACAGAAGCCGTACCACGAACTTTTATTTGCAAGTCTGATCCCGGCGCTCCGGTAGTAGCTCTTACCTGCACACCAGCCATCTGGCCTTGCATTGCCTGTGCTACATTTGAAAGCGGACGCTCTTCAAATTTGCTGGCATCCAATTTTGTCACAGAGCCGGTTACATCTTTCTTATTCTGTGAGCCATATCCAACTACTACTACTTCATTCAAACTTTTCTGATTTGGCAAAAGTTCAACGTTGAGCTTCGTGCTGCTACCCTTGACCGGAACATCTTTGGTAATATAACCGAGAAAGCTGAATCGTAACACAGCGTTGCCTTTTGGAACGGTGATGCTAAAGGAACCATCGTCTTTTGTAGCAGTACCATTTTTTGTACCCTGAACGATTACCGTTGCACCTACAAGACCACGGCCGGTCGTGTTATCGGTTACCACTCCGGAAATAGTAGTAGTTTGTTGGGCCCAAACAAAGGATGTGGATAATAATACAAAAAGGAAAGGCATGAATAATTTTCGGCAGACCTTTGATTTTAAAAAGACTCTCATATTTTTTGTTTTATTTTAAATTTTAAACCTCGTGGAGAAAATCCACACTTCTCCCTACATGATGATTTTAAAGTGCAGGATGCTAACCAGTTTTAACAGGGCCGGTTCGGCAGATCGGTTTTATTCTGAAATTATTAAGCAATTATTCGCCCGCCACATTTCTCTTTAAAAGCCGCAAATTCAATTTATACTTAAATGTTCGCTTACTGTAAAGCCTTCATCTATGATGCTTTTACAGGATCAAAAAAAGTTGATAATATGTCCCTTCTGAATTCTAAAAGAATACCTTTCGATGATTGTAATTAAGGATTATTGTTGTCAAAAGTTTTTATGTATCGCCATATTTCTCACGGATATTCTTTTTGATGGAATAAAATTAAGTTTATGTTAAATCTTAGCTATCATGTTCCATCCTGTGATTTACTTTATGGCATTAAACGAAGACCTTCCGTTCTCACTTTCCATTTACCGTTATTCGGTATGCCCGGATTTATTTTTTTGTTACCATCATAACCTGCACACATCATGGCAATAGCGGTTAATAGTCCGCCGTTTCCCGGCAGGTACATCGTTAATCGCTGACTCTGATAGTTATGTCCATTCGGCAGATAAGTATTTGTTGGAACTTGCATGAATAAAGCATCCATGGCTGTTTCAGGCATGTTCAATCTAGTAGCAGTCATCGCTGTCATAGGAAAATCCCATCCCCATGTTTTGTCCCAGTTCCAATGATTCCATCTCCAGTTGAAGGTATTTTTCATAATGCTGGTATCGATCATGGGAGTAAGCGGGAGCATTCCGTATGCACCAAAAACAGACGGATGATCTGTTCTGTATTCCGGATTTGTATAAGAATCTGTGCTGCTTTCTGTAAAAAGATATTTGCCATTTTGAATGGGCAAAGGAGATAATTTTTCCAACACATCGGCCCATTTTTTATCAGGAGGTAATCCTAATGTTTTCCTCCATTGTTGCGCAGTTGCCAATGCCCAATACCAATAGGCCAATTCAAAAACGGGATTATAAGTGTCTTCCGGTTTGTATCTTTCCTGCGCGGCGATTACCCCTTTTCCCAGCACATATTTTTTCTTCATGGAATCATATCTTGCATAAGAAGCCATAAAATCTGCTGTAGCAAAGACAAGATCCTTATATTTCTTCAAAATTTTTTTATCTTTTTTATCACGATAAACCAGTTCTGCCAGGTAAATAAAATGCGGCTGTTGCCAGATAAGAAAAGCGCCGACGGAAGAAGGCGCTTCATCGCCCTGGTCATCGGTCATCTTTTGCCACCGTACTCCATCATATCCCTGCCTGGCTGCTATTTTTCTTGCATTCGCTGCTGCCCTTGCATACCAGGACATACTTTTTTCTAACAAATCAACGTGGCCCCAAAGTGCAAAATGAACCGCATGCCACCAAAACATTTCCACATGAAATTTGCCATACCAGCTATTGTAACTAAGCCCGGTTTCCTGTGGCGGATTGGAACCGGCACATTGTATCCTTGTAAGGTATCGCGAAAGGATGATTCTTCTTTCCAGTTCAAACGCTCTTTTATCCGTACTGCCGGAGAAATCAATCGCTCCTCCCGTTTGCCAGAAGTTGCGCCAATGTTCGATGCTATTATTTTCAGTGGCAGCAAAAGAAGGCACGGGTGCAACCGTTTTGTTTTTCTCAAAACGGCAGGTCAGTTCAAAAGTAGTTTCATCTTCCGGCTCTATTAAAAAATAATGCGGCATTTTCTTTTTTAGCAGTGCATTTCCCTTCCATTTAATATGGATAAAATACTTCGTGGAATCTAATTGGTGCTCAATAGTGGCACTGTTGCTGGTTTCATTTTGAATGGAAGACTGATGCCTGTTTTCGTCTTTCCAATTGGTGCCCATATCGGCCCATTCACCTGTCGCATAAGGCAACCGAATGCGGATCTTCAGCCGGCCTTGTTTTAATAAAACCGATCTCACTTTTACCGCGATTGCATCCTCCTCTTGATGGCAATAAGTAATCACTTCTACCGGAATGTTTTCAATTTCAAAAGTAGAATGTATTTCTCCGGTCCACATATTCAGCGTTTGCCGGATATGCGTAATGTCGTTGATGGTTGCCGGGCTTCCATCCTTTTTCACCATTTCAAAACCGATATTTCCCAATTGCAGGCGATGTGGGTTTTGACGAAAATAATCGGCTGTTGCTTTATTTTTTTCAGGTCCGTGATTCCATTGCACCGCATATTTAACCGGCCTTCCATTTAATTCGTAGGTTTTTAAAGCATCCTGAAACCGGTAATGATGCACATTGGGAAAACTGTGCCAGCCCCAATCACTTTCTGTGCCGAGAGGCGTTCCCTTTGAGTAAGCTTCCGGAAAAGATTGTAACCCTGTTACATCAACGGTAAATGCAAAACCGCCGTTACCAACTGATAAGGAAGCCAGCGAATCAAATTGATGTATCGCTATCGTATGCCTTTCCACCAATGCCTTCCGGTCAATTCTTCCGGTATTTATTTGTGCATCGCAAACCGGAACAAACGGAAGAAAAACTATTATGATAAAAATTATTTTTTCCATACGCTTTATAACAACCAGGAATTATAAAAGTATTTATTCTATTTTGTATCGCGTCCTGTCCTATACTGCAAAACCAATTTTTGAAAAGGCACAGTTTCAACGCTTTTAAACAGAAAGAGCAATTTACCAAACTGATTTTTAAGATAAAACCGGGATGTAATAATACCCATAGGTAAACAGTATCTTTGGATATTCATTCACTAATGCAGGGAATATTTCAGATGAAAAAGAACAGCATTTCACAATATATTTTTATTGATTATTATTCTGCAACGCCAAAATATCTTCAGCTGGCCAACTCCATATCCAAGGGAATTGGTGAAGGTAAAATTTCAAAAGACGATGTACTTCCTTCGATCAATGAAATCAGCGCGGAGTTTGATATATCAAGAGATACTGCAGAAAAAGGTTATAAGCACCTGAAGCAAAAAGGCATTCTTGGCTCCATACCGGGCAAAGGTTATTTTGTAAAAAATATTGATGTAAAAAACAATCTCAAGATCTTTTTACTGTTCAACAAACTGAGTGTACACAAGAAAATCGTGTACGATGCTTTTGTAAAAGCCATAGGCGATAATGCTTCGCTGGATTTTTACATTTACAATAATGATTTCGATTTTTTTAAACGGCTGATCTTAAACAAAAAAAATGATTACACCCACTATGTAATTATTCCGCATTTTACTGAAGGATATGAAAACACGTGTGAAGTTCTCAATACGATACCGAAAGAGAAATTAATCTTACTTGATAAGCTGGTAAGAGGACTTGACGGCGATTATGCGGCGGTTTATGAAAATTTTGAGAAGGATATTTATAATGCTTTGGAAAACGCATTGCCGCAATTGAGCAGGTATCACACCATAAAAATCATTGTGCCGGCTCACACGTATCATCCAAGGGAAATACTCAATGGCTTCCGTTCATTTTGTGAGCAATACGCGTTTAATTACAAAATCGTTCATACCATTATCAATGAACCTATAAAAGAAGGAGAAGCCTATATCAACCTGATGGAAGATGACCTGGTGATCCTGTTGGAAAAGATCTTAGCCTCCAAAATGAAACTCGGACAACATGTAGGCGTGATTTCATACAATGATACGCCGTTAAAAAAGATCATCCTGAAAGGAATCACTACCATATCTACTGATTTTAAATTGATGGGACAAAAAGCAGCGGAACTGATTCTCAATCAATCCACACAGCATATCGAACTGCCGTTTCATCTTACCATGAGGGCTTCGTTATAGCAGAAATGAAAACAGCAACGGCGTAAACGGAGGTGAATAATTTCGATCAATGCATTGCTGTTAAATAGCAAACGAAGAAATAACCAGCTTTTTTATTTACGTGTTTAACGCCAGCCTAATTCAGGCGCAACATATTTTAAAATGGACGACAGCACATGTACATTGTAATCTACCCCCAAAGTATTCGGTATCGTTAAAAGAAGGGTATCCGCTTCCCGGATCGCTTCATCTTTTGCAAGTTCTTTTATGAGCTGAGCCGGTTCGGCCGCATAACTTCTTCCGAAAATGGCCCGCTTATTTTTTTCTATAAAGCCAACCTGGTCATGTCGCTCTGCTTCATTTCCGAAATAATAACGGTCCGTATCATTTACGAGGGCAAACACTGAGCGGCTCACCGAAACACGTGGCTCGCGCTGATGGCCTGCGTTCTTCCACGCTTCTTTATACACCCTGATCTGCTCAGCCTGCTGCACGTGGAAAGGTTTACCACTTTCGTCTTCTTTAAGCGTAGAACTTTGAAGAAACATGCCCTGTTCAGCCGCCCATACAGCAGTGCCATTAGAACCAGCTCCCCACCAGAAGCGTTCGCGTAATCCATCGGAATAGTGTTCCACGCGCAATAAACCAGGTGGATTGGGAAACATTGGGTTTGGGTTGGGCTGCGCAAATCCAACGCCTTTCAGTTTGTCGAGGAATTCCAGCGTTTTGCGCCGCCCCATGGCTACATCATCCTCACCTTCACGAGGCTGGTAACCAAAATAGCGCCAGCCGTCAATCACCTGCTCCGGCGATCCCCTGCTGACTCCCAGTTGCAAACGTCCGCGTGAAATAAGATCAGCGGCGCCAGCGTCTTCAACCATGTACAGCGGATTTTCGTAACGCATATCAATCACAGCCGTTCCTATTTCTATGCTGCTGGTTTTAGCGCCGATTGCGGAAAGCAAGGGAAACGGTGATGCCAGTTGCTGCGCAAAATGATGTACCCGGAAATATGCGCCGTCTATACCCATCTCTTCAGCGGCCACAGCCAGATCAATAGACTGTAGCAGGGAATCAGCTGCGGTGCGCACTTTGTATGAGGGATGGTTGGCCCAATGTCCAAAAGATAAAAATCCTATTTTCTTCATACGTTATTTCAAATTTTTAATGAGAAAATATTTTTTTGAAGGAAGCGTGAAACTTACATGAGCCTTGAGTTTTTTACATTTCCTGATCTATACGGCTTCAATGGCCGATTCTACTGATTCTACAAATTTAAGGATTCCAACGGCTTTGGTTATTTCTTTACTTTTCTCTGACGGATGTGCTCATCGAAACATTCCCTGCATTTAAGATGATGCATTCAATCCTTGCAAATGAATAAGCACAGTAAAAGGACAAATAAACAGTAATTGTATTCCTGAGGTTGTTGTACTGCTTATCCTGCTTCTGCTATTTTCGTTACGTAGTTTAGCAATATGATCACGTCATCGTAATTGCTTAAATCTAGTTTTTCTTTTTTCACAAACTCACTCACTTTATTTTTATTGACATTAAATGCCCTGGCCACTTTATTGATGTTATTCACTTCAATCATTTGATTTTCTTTCATTACCCAAAACTTTTTTACAAATGCCAGGTTATTGGCACTTTGATAATTCCGCGAAACATAAACATTACTTACATTATTACTGCTTTCTGTTGCATTCTTCACTTCGGTTCCGGATTTTGAAGTAACCCCATCATTCACCACTACTTTATTTAAATAGGAAATAAATAAATTGTTCATGTCAGTCTTTTCATAAAACTTACCATTGATTGGAATAAAAATGCTTTTATCAATCTTTATTTCCTGAATTTCTTCCAGCCCGGTCAGCTCCATATAAACATCATCCTTTAAAAAAATAATGCTTTGATTGTTGGTGTTGTAATCCACTGAAGCCTGGATATCCGAACCATCTTTTTTTAGAATATCTGCTTTCACAAAATTCTTAAAAAGCAATGGCCGCAAGTCAAGATCCTCAGCCCTGTTTTGTGCAAAGGAAAACAGGGGTCCCAGTGTTAATAACAGCAGGAAAAGCTTTGAAGAAAGTTGCGTTTTCATTTAAATGGCTTTTGATTTAATTAGAAACAGAATAAAGTGTAAATTATAATAATTGAAAATGTTTTCCAAACCATATCAGAATAAAAAAGAGGATGCAATTTTTTATGCATCCTCTTTATTATCGAACTAATTAAACCCTATAATTACCGTGGACCTACATATTTGAAATGCTCTGAAAAGCTTGTACGATGCGGTACGATCACTGCTGGCTGATTCATCCAATAATTCACATCAATACTCATGTCAGCATTGATTTTATTGGCGCCACTCGGATCCAATTCTGCAGAACGTCCGTTGCTCGATGGCTGGCCAAAAAAGTTCTCCACCTTTGTAATTGCTCCTGAAGGATCAATGGTAAACTTTGGCGCAAAGCTGCCATAATAAGAAAGACCGCCGCCGCTGGAAATTGAATGTGAAGGACTTCCAATAGCATTATCCTGCATTACCACACTATTGCTGCCGGTGGTTATTAAATACACATCCATCGGGTACCTGCCCGCAAGGCTGCTACTCGCATTGTCAACCATTGTTCCGGTAACGGTATAATGACCGTCATATTGGTTTCGGATCGTAAAGCCATATATGGCTGAACCGAAATTACCGCTAATCGTGTGTGAAGGGGTAACACTTTTGATTTTTAACGGAAGTGCATAAGATACGTTGTAATCAAAATCGGGGGAAACGGTAATCTTTGCACTATCGGTTGTAACCCGTTGTCCTTTCTTAATAACAATAGAGGTAGGATAACTACAAACACTTGCCGGTGGAGCAATGTATTTGGTACCATTCTCTTTATTAAATCTGTCCAAAGACGCCTGGTCAATTCCTAATTCCACGGTAATATCGGTTGGAGCAACGTCCTGACCTGAATAACTTACATTGATATTAAATGATTTAGACTGCCCTGGCTTCAGCAGGCCCAAATCCTGGCTGTATAAAGGATAAAAGGAAGAACTTGCTGCGGTATTGGATCCGGTATTTCTAAATTCGACCACATTACGCGGTCCATCCCCGTCCAGCGTTGTCGCGCGCTTTTTCAGGCAGGAATTAAGGCTTAAAATAGCCGAAGTGGCCAACACTATATTCAATAAATATTTCATTTTCATTTTACTTTTTTTTTTCGTGATTATTATGGCATTGCCCAAAAAATTAAGGAGCTCAACGGGTTTATTCCGTTAGGGGTATTTGGGTTACTGCTAATTTCTGCAGAAGGATAAGGCAAGCGTGTTGGCAACTTATCCGGCCTGGCAGATTGAGATTGAGTAGAAGCAAATGTCTGGTTCCCGTCCGCGCCTGCTACGCTTATAATCACAGGATAATGAGTGCGTCTATAGTCATTCCATGCCTGGTTTGAATTTACCATATTCAAAGCAATAAATTTCTGAGTTATTATTGCCTCAATTTTTTGTTCAGTTGTTGTGGCAAGTGAAAAATTTACCAGGTAACTGTCGCTGTTATCATCCAGGTAGCTTTGAAAATCAGCTGCAGGATCTCCACTGATATCGGTATTTATTGTTCCATCAGGAAGTTCATACAAATAATGGAAGGATGATTTTATACCCAGCCGGAATAAACTATCGGCGTTGGAAGTGATGATTCCTCTAACGGCCGCTTCAGCCTGCAAAAAATAACTTTCTGCAGCGGTAAGGATCGGCATGCTTGCATTTGGCCCTTTGAGCACTCCTGTTGCGTCGCCGGCAGTGCTTCCAGTTCTGTTTTTACTAGGGTACCAGAAACTTCCGGCGGGGCTTGGTTTTACGCTATTGTTGTTTTCAAAACCCAAGCGATTGGTAGGGGTACTTGGAAACTGATAATAAATGGCGTAGCCCCGTCCATCATCACTTAATTTTTTACCATTATAAAATCCTAAGATAAACGTTGATGGCATCCATGCTTTATTCCCATCAGATCCTGTGTAGCTATAAGCCCAGGTATTCCATTTGGGATTTTGTTTTCCATTGTCCCTGGTGTATCCCGGATTTATTAACGCATCATCGGTCAAAAATCCGACGGCATCGAAATTGGCATTTGCAAACTGAGCCTTTCCGTTGCCAGTTATCAAGATTCTTAACTTAATCGTGTTAGCAAATTTCTTCCATCTGTTCATGTTCCCACTGAACAAAGGATCCTGGCCGCTTGTAACTGTCAAAGGACTTATTGGTGCCGCTTGTCCCTGGTTTATCAAAGCAATTGCAGTGTCCAGTTGTTTAGCCAGATCAGCATAAACTAAAGCAGGATCATCAAATTTCGGCCTTGTATTGGCATTTCCCTGCAACGCATCAAAATAAGGAATGGAATTATAGGTATCTACCAACAATTCGAAATTATGAGCCAACATAATGCGGGCAATAGCATTGAAGTAGGTTAAGGAAGAATCTGTTGATAATGATTTTGCCAAATAAAAATCTTCATTAACATCATACAATCCCCATAAACCATTATAATCTGTAACGGAATAATTATACGTCACATTTGAACCAAAGCCGCCGTAGCCGCCGGCGTTTGCCATATACATCCCGCTTTGAGCGCCATAAGTGTTATACCCATTGAGACTGCTTGCTGTTGCCGTAATGGCCTGCGGTATTAGCAGCTGAGGTGTCGAAGCTGTGGGCTGATTGGGATTTTTATTTATATCAAGATACTTTTTACATGACGTGCCGGCAATACCGACAAATAAAACCATGAAAAAGTAAATTATTGTATTTTTCTTCATTTTAAAATTTGTTTAATTGAATAATCTTAGATTTCGCATTAAAACTTGAATATTACGGAAGCGCCATAAAACCTTGAAGGAGGAGTTTGACCTAAACCGGTCAATCCAATACCGTTACTGTTGTATCCGGCATCGCTGTATTCAGGATCAGTATAAATATTGTCCTTTGGAAGCCAGATCAGTAAATTCCTTCCCTGAACGCTCACAGTTGCTCCTTTGATATATTTTTTATCTCCAAAGAGCCTGTCCGGTAAATCATAAGAAACAGACAATTCCCTGAGTTTCCAAAAATCAGCAGAGGTAACGTAATTGGAAGAAACATCCATATTTGCGGTAGCATCACTCCAAAAACCAGCATTTCCATTACCATCTTTAACGGTAATATTTGTATTAGGAACATATTGCTTTTTCGCGTCGTCCCAATAGGATGAATTAGGGAATACGAATCTGTCCCTGTTATAAGAAGCAGTCCTGATCCCTGTACCTGACCAATCAAAAGTGGAACCGCCGTTGTTATAAATCACGGCTCCTCCCCTGTATTCAAACAGGAATGAAAAAGTAAGGCCTTTATATTTGAATGATCCGTCAATCCCCAGGCGATGGGTAGGCTGAGCCTGTCCAAAGATCACTAAAGAATCACTGTTTTGACTCGGCATGCCGGTAATTGGGTCAACAATCACTCTCCCGTTCGGATCTCTTTTGTAGTCGTATCCCGTAATAACCGGAAAACTCTTTCCCTGGTAAGCCCATGAGCCCGGCCCACCTGTACCGTATGTGGCTATTGCTAAAGGAGCATCCTGGTAGAGCGACAAAACAGTATTGTGCAAATATGTGTAGTTGCCACCTATGGTAAACTGGAAGTTAGATGTGCGAACAGGAGTGAAATGAGCGGTTATTTCCCATCCATTACTTTGGGTAACACCTACGTTGGTTAATAATCCTGTATAACCACTGGAAGGTGCAACTGAGGTATTAACGGTTTGATCCTTTGTTTTAGAACTATAATAAGTAACAGAAGTTGTAATCCTGTCTTTTAAAACGTTTAAGTCAAACCCGGCTTCGTATCCTTCTGTCAGTTCTGGCTTCAACGCGGATGAAACCAGGCCATTGCCGGCAGTAAAGCCGGGATTGGAGCCATATGGGTAGCCATACGCCTGAGCGTAAATCGGATCGAGCCTGTAAGCACCGTAAGGATTTGCGCTTCCTAAATTAACCTGACCCACTTTTGACCAGCCGGCCCGAAGTTTTAAGAAGTTAATTACCTGCGAGTTTTTAATTGCAGCGATTGCTTCATTTGCAATAAAAGAAACATCAACAGAAGGATAGAAAAATGTATTATTCGGAGGATTGAGAATAGATACCCAGTCCTGGCGGGCGGTTCCGTGTAAAAACAAAAAGTCTTTATATCCAATCCTTGCCTCTCCGTATAATCCGTTTTGGCGGGCTTTGTATTTACCACTTGACGCTCCCGGAGTTCCTACCCCGTTACTTACATTAAATAATCCGGGAACTACCAAACCGTTTCCACTAACAAATTCGCTCTGTTGTTGATCGTCCCTGTTTTGAAATCCGGCCAGGATATTTAAACTATAATCCCCAAATTTTTTATTATAATTTGCAAAAAAATCGGTTAAAAGCTCTGTATAGTAACCGGCGCTGTTATCTACATATCCCGGAACATCAGACTTGGTAATACCTGCTTTGTCTTTTGCATAAGCAGAATAACTGAAAGCATAATTATTAGTTTCTACCGTCCAGTTCCTTGTGGCAAGTCCCTGCCTGCCTACGATATCAAGCCCTGCGATCGGGGTGAATTTTAATTCAATCGAAGCAGTTAAATAATCGTTTCTTGTGTATTGCCTGTAGTTGTCTGCAGAAAAATATGGATTTTGATACCATGGGTTATAAAAACCGTTTTCGTTTGCAAACGGATCCGTGCGCCAATTTTTGTAATCCGTAATTCTTACACTTGAAGGCATGTTCAACAGGTTATTAAACATGTTTCCTGTCTGGGTAGTCAGATCATAACGATTTTGGGTATATCCTGTGTTATAAGTAAGCAATAATGAATTGCGTATTTTCCTGGTACCATTTACTCTGAGTGAAGCGCGGTTGTATTTATCGCCGGGAGTTGTACCTGTTGCTTTCAAAAATTGTCCTGAAAAATAAAGGGTTGATTTGTCATCTCCGGTGGTTAAAGTAATATCTTCACGATTCTGAACACCGGTTTGCCAGAAATCATCATGTCCCGGGTTATATTGATAAGGCAACTTCAGCTGATCTCCGTTTTCCAAAGGATAACCTACATCACGTATTGATCCATCGAATTTTGGGCCGTAAGACTGATTCTCAATAGATGAATAATTTACGTTTCCAAATTCATCATACCCGTAAGAAGAACCGCCCGCACCAAATAATTTTTGAATTTTCGGGAAGAAGGCAACTGATTCTAATGTTGTGGTATGAGCCAATGTAACCGCTGTTCTGCCATTGCGACCCTTTTTAGTGGTTACGATCAAGGCACCATTAGAAGCCTGGGAACCATATAAAGCGGCTGCACCAGCACCATTTAACACCGTTACTGACTCAACATCCTCGGGATTAAGATTGGATAACATGTCACTGGGAACAATCACATTATCCAAAACCAACAAAGCCTGGTTGTTTCCGGTCAAAGATCTTTGGCCTCTCAACACAACCCTGAAATTAGGGTTTACACCGCCGCTTGAATTACTGATCATCAAGCCGGCAACTTTGCCTTGTAAACCACTTGACACGTTGGTAGCTTTACCGGCGTTTAAGGTCTGGGAGGTAATTTGGGTGGCGGCAGTTCCGATTTCCCGGGTTTTTTGTTTTACACCACCAGCAGTGATGATTACCTCCTGCATTGTATTTGCTGCTGTATGCAGCGAAATATTAATATCATTTCCGGAAGCAGTTGTTTCTTTAGTTAAATAGCCGGTAGCAGAAACAACTAAAACGGCTTTAGGTGGAACGGAGATCTTAAAATCACCGCTTTCATCTGCGGAAACGCCCACGCCTGTTCCTTTTTCTTTAACAGTAGCAAAGGGAATTGCATTTCCGGCCTCGTCAGTCACCTTTCCGGTAACCGTCTTTTTTTGAGCTGATGCAAAAATGCTGGCAAGCATCAGCACCATAAATAGGGATAGAAATCTTCTCATGTGTATAATTTAATGTTGAGTTGCAAATATAGCAATGTCATGAAGATTACCAAATAAATGTTAAATAATAAAGAATTTACAATTTGATGAAATCGTTAACAATTTTTTGTTACACATCTGTTGGAAAAATATGTAAAATTATTTTGGATACTTACGAGTGAAGTAACCCTTTGCTAGAGGGCAGATCCAATTACAGGAAATTTTATTTCATCCTTTTGCAGCAGAAGCGAAAACGTTCGTACCCAGATGCCAATTTAAATAGTAAAAATGAGATTTTGTAAGAGCGGTCTGATGTTACAAAATAAGTCGATATTTATTACAATATCCAGGCTTATAGCTTTGTCATGCATTTTGCATACTCTTCCCATACTCCTCCAATACTGTCTAGTCCTAAAATAGCTATACAGGTTAATAGATAAATCCTAAAATAGCCATACAGGTTGCTTTTTTAACCCGGAAATAGTTATACAGGTCCTTTTTAATCCTAAGAAAGCTATATAGGGGTGAAGTTTTCAAATTTAAGTTTTTTTGTTTTTAGAATTTATGGGTTAGTAAAAGAGTTTTGAAAATAATTCTTCCATCTTTTTTTAAGTAAGCCGGATTTTAGATGAGCCTGATCTGGAGTAAGATAATCGCAACTTGCATGAGGACGCCTTTGATTGTAAGTGATAATCGATTGTTCTACCATCTTTATGCTATCTTCAAAACTTACCTGGATGCCATAAAGCTTGAATTCTGTTTTTAATATCCCATTCAATCTTTCTGCAATTGCATTCTCATAAGGATCGCCATTCTCTGTCATACTAATAGCAATATTATGTGTTGTAAGCTTGTCCACATAGGCTTTACAACAATATTGTGAACCGCGATCGGAGTGATGAATAAGCTGCTGATTGAGCAAAGACCTATTTGTCAAAGCCATTTCCAGAGCATTGAGGCAGCCTTCTGCACTCATATCTTTTCTCAGGTTATATCCCATTATCTTATGGGAATAAGCGTCAGTGATGAGGCTGAGATAAGCAAAACCATTGGTCAGTCTTATGTACGTTATATCACTTACGCAAAGCTGCTCTGGGCGGTATAATTGAAGTTCTTTTATAAGATTGCTATACTTACGCATCCAATGATTGGAATCAGTGGTTATAGCCTTCCTTCGCCTGGTTCTGATAAGCATTTTATGGTTTGAAAGTAATTCAAACAAATAATCCCTCCCAATATTGACTCTGTGTTCTTCCAACTTAGGTTTAATAAGGTGCAGTAATTTTCTTGTTCCTATATGCGGAAGATCTTTCCTGATCTCACCGACAAGCAATAAAACAATTTCATCTTTTAGTGAATCGTCTTTTGTACGCCATTGATGGTCGTAGTAAGCATGTCTGATTTTGCCAAACAGTTTGCATAGTTTTTCGATCCCGATTTTACGATTCTCCTGCTTCATTCTTTCTACTGTTTGGCACGAAACTTTTTTCTGATATTAATTTTAAATTGTTCTTCGGCAATGTCAATCATTGTTTCCAATGCTTTTATTTTAAGCATTGCCTGCGCTAATTCTTTGCCAGCTTCTTCTTTTAGAGAATCTTTTATTTCAATCATGGTTACTTCATTAGAAGAGCTAAGTTCATCTGATTGATTACGAAAGTTTCGAATCCATTGATTCAACACTTTCTTGTCGATGTCATGACTAATGCATGCTTCTTTTTTCGTCGTTCTACCTTCATTTATAGCCCTCACAATGGCTGTCTTGTCTTTAAGAGGATACACCCGTTTTTTAGAACAATGATACACT
>JBQCFI010000198.1:0-2153 GCA_051959325.1 Ginsengibacter sp.
AACAGATGTGTTTCAAGTCTGAAAGGGCGCCTGACGGAACGGGCAGGGCTGTAATTATTGTAGAAAACGATTAGAATATTAAATAAATCCGGAAGGCCCGCCTGACCAACCGCGTAGGCATGACATAAAAAAACAGAACATTGTTAACTCAACTGGCGTCATTGTTAGTATCGGGAAATCCACTATGATTTATTCTCCGCATCCTTCGAACTGCGGAAATAATGCTGGAGGGAAGAAATGGCAGAATGCTCATGATTACCATAGCGGTAAACCGACCACATTTTTAAAATGCGCTCGCGTTTTCTTTCTTCCTGCAGGATGCGGTCGCGGGCTTCGAGCAATTCAAACTGGGTGATCAACCCGCGCAGCTTGCCTTTCTGTTGGCGGTCCACCACCGGCAGTACGCCCACGTGATGCGTGGCCATTCTGTCGGCAATGGCGCGCAACGATTCTTCGGGGAAAGTGGTAATGATATCCTTGTGCATAAAATCATCGACATTGCCTGAAAGATTTCCATCGCAGGCCTTTTCCAAAACATCCTGCCAGGAAATGGCGCCCAGTATAATTCCTTCAAGATTTACCACCGGCAACAACCGTTGCTTGCGCATATCGTGTTGCGCCTGGATCATTTCCTTTACTTCTGACATCGGCGTTCCGGTTCTGATCGTGAGAATATTCGTGGACATTACGTCTTCTGCAAATAACACTTCGAGGGGTTCCACCGCATATTCTCGCAAGACATGAAATCCTCGCCGGGCCACTTTTTCTGTAAGAATCGAACGTTTTAAAGTGAGTACGCTGATCAGGTGAGCGAGCGTAACTGTAATCAATAATGGAAGAAATAAATTGGTGCTGTGCGTCAGTTCGATGGGGAAAACAATAGATGTAAAGGGCGACCGCATCACACCTGCAAGCGCACCCGCCATTCCCAGCAAAGCCCATTCAGATGGAATTTTTCCGGGAAAAACCAATCCAAGTAATCCGCCCAAAGCAGCGCCCATCATCAATATTGGAGCAAGAATTCCGCCGCTTGTTCCTGAGCCCAATGCAACAGCCCAGATAATTAGTTTCACAACGAAAATGCTTACCAATGTAGTAACCGCAAGGTTTCCGGCGAGTTCATCAGCGATGGTATCGTAGCCGACTCCCAGCGCATGTGGCTCGATTACGCCACCGATTCCCACAATCAAACCACCCAAAATAGGCCACCACATCCAGTGAATGGGCAATTTGCGAAAGGCGTCTTCTGCACCGTAAACCGCTTTAGTCAATACCCACGCCATTCCACCGCAAATGATCCCAAGGATCACTGCATCGAATAATCCGGTGGTTGCCAATTGGGTCATGTTGCCTACAGGAAATAAAGGCTCCGGGCGCATCCAGCCCTCATGAACAAACACATTACGCACCCCATCAGCAACCATACTGGCAATAGCTGCAGGAATAAAAGAGCGCGGCTTCCATTCAAACAAAAGTAATTCAACACCAAGAATAACAGCAGCGATGGGTGTTCCAAAAACAGCGCTCATACCCGCCACCGCGCCGGCTACCAACAGGCTTCGTCGCTCAATTGCCGTTAAACTGAGAAATTGTGCCAGCACTGAGCCAACTGCACCACCGGTTAAAATAATGGGACCTTCGGCGCCAAAAGGGCCGCCGGTTCCGATACTGATTGCGCTGGCAACCGGCTTCAAAACGGTAAGGCTTGGCTCTACTTTGCTGCCACCTACCAGGATCGTTTCCATCGCTTCCGGAATGCCATGTCCGCGAATGCGCTCGGAGCCGTAACGAGCCATCATTCCAACAATCAAACCACCAGCCATGGGGATTAATACAGCCAGCCAGCCGAGCGTATTATTCCGTGGAGATGTAAGGTTTAAATCGAAACGCTGGTAATACAAAAGATTGCTGATGACAGCAATCAGGTCAAGCAGGAAAAGAGCAATAAAAGCGCCGAAAACACCAATTATTATCGAAAGAGGAATCAGTTTCAGAACGGCTGAGGTAGTGGTAAAATCGCTCAGTTTGCGCGCGACGCCGGAAGCAGGCGTAAACCTGCTATTGTCGCCTTCGCGTTTATTTTTTGTTTTGTTCTGCTTAATCATACACTTTCTTATGGTCTCACAGCAGAAGAAAATCATGTGTAAATTTCC
>JBQCFI010000199.1:0-2412 GCA_051959325.1 Ginsengibacter sp.
ATATACTGAAATTCCTCCCTCGGATATCCAACCCTCTTTTTTAAGAACCTTTAATATAGCGGGTAAAATGTCTGAAACTTTTTCTATTGCCTGATCTTTATTTTTGTGAAAAAGGCAGATTGGAATTGTTGGTATTTTCAGTGTTTCACAGGAGTCACGTACACTTTCTCTCGCTTCGCAAATGGCTAAATCTATGTTGTCAAGCGCTGCATCACTTAGTTTGAATTTTGTTATAATGGTGAATTTTTCCGATTGCTCAAATGAGCCAATCACTTCTTCTGCATTACCATAAATTCTTGCGGTATCCAGCGTATTGATACCATTGTCTAAAGCGAATTGTAGCAATTCATGGCTAGACTTCGTGGAAGGTTGCCCCAATTTATTGGCAATGCCATACGGAATGCCAAGTTGTACGGTTCCTAATGTGATTTTTGATATTGTAGTTTGATTATTCATATTCGAAAAGGATTTCAACAAAAGCGCCGGGGCCCGGTTCTGCAAAACCACCTGTAATGATTGCGCGATTGTTTTTGATAAACAGGTTGCTGGTTAAATTAAAATCAGTAGAAATTGACTGCACGATTTCCCCACCGGCTGACAGAATCTGAACTTTTCCCATGCCATAATGAGCTACCCAAATGTTATCTTTTTCATCTACCTTGATTCCATCAGGAAGATTGCTGGCAATATTATTAGAAGAGTGTTTAGGCAAATCAGCAACAATACGGATGTTATCAATGCTGTAATCTTTTTTAAGTTCAATGGCAATAATTCTGTTTTTATAACTTTCTGCAACAAACAAAGTCTTTCCATTGTTTGACAAGGCAAGGCCGTTTGGATAATCCAAATTTTTGGCAATAATACTTTGTTTGCCTGCAGTGTCAATGTAAGCCACTTTTCCATCGTGCCGTACGGAGTCAGTAAAATAAATATTTCCTTTTTTATCGGTTATCACATCATTCGGTACCCGGATAATTTCCCCGGCGCAAAAGCCGTTTATTTCTTTGCCTAGAAAAGAGCCGTCTTCACTATATCGGATGAGAGCGCCTTGCTGGCTGTCGCACACAAGATGGTCACCATTATTTAAGATCACCTGCCCGTTTGGGCAGATGGAGGTCGCCCACGTAACTGTTTCACCATTTCCATTCACTTTCATGATTTTTCCACCGGTTAAAGTGGTGAAATAGAAGTTTCCGGCATCATCTATCGATGGCCCTTCTGTATAGAAAGGTTGTAACGAAGTTTTAGATGAATGTACTTTTATCATGCCTGCAGATCTTCAAATGGAAATAAAGGTTTTCTTCTGTATTGAAAATTAAACTCTGTCATATCCGCCTGTGTAACTCCGGGAGTATTTGCCTGTATAATAGTTGGGCAAACAGGCCCATATGCCGCAATTGGTGCGTTTACACCTTTTGCCACTACCACGTCAAATGTACCAGGATTTACGCCGCAGGAAGTAAGCTGAGCCAGGCTGAAAGGCGGAATTCTTTTGGAGTTCAGCATGATGGTATTGCCCCTTTCAGTAACTACAATAACTGTATCACCCATATCATAGTGAACTTGTCCTCCATGCCTGGGTTGCTCTTCCCTGAATTGTCCATTATGCGTACTGATTAATGTGACAGCTGTTTGATAAGCATTTCCTGTTTCCGGATTTATCCCAAAAGATAAAAGGAAATTCTCATGGCTGTCATGAGAAAGGCATTCTTTAACAGCTGCGGGGTCATAAATGCATATAAATGACCGGTAGTTTGTTCTTTCTAATTTTTCCAGCAGGTACGTACTGTTGCCATTGCTGCCTCCACCCACATTGTCGCCCATATCCAATAGTAACACGGGCTTACGCTTTTCCCCGATGGAATGTAATTGAGAATCTATAGTGTCTTTTTCCCCTACAAAATTTTTCTTTTCCTTTTTAAAATAAGCTTCTAACCGATCTCGTGTTGATGTTTCATTTTGCCGCTCTTTATTAAAAATAATGATGACGGATGTGCCCATTTCATAGACATCTGCATAGGGAAAGCCAATCGAGATATTTAAGTGTAGGGCATTTTCGCTTTCGCAAAGTGCTTCCGTAAACTGGTATAGACTTTTACAAGGTTCGGCTGATGTATATTGCTGTTCAATACTCATCGCCACGGGCGCCTGAAATAAAACTTGTACCGGATCAATTTCTTTGCGTAAAATTTTAAGGAGAAACTGTGCGGCCTTTCTCCCTGTTTCCCGTTGGTCAATATGAGGATTGGTGCTGTAAGGAAATAATCCCTGCGTACAATTGACCATAGCGTGGCTTACATTGGCGTGGGGATCTAATGTGCCAACTATCGGAATCTTTTCACCTAATTTTTTTCTTAATAATTGCAACCAATCGCCGTCCATATCCCTATGGTTTTCAGCCACGGCCGCGCC
>JBQCFI010000200.1:0-3598 GCA_051959325.1 Ginsengibacter sp.
TCTGTATTTTTTGGAATCGCCTTAAGCCTCCAGGCTTTGCTGGGTTTTTCTATGGCTTCGATCATGATCGTAATGGGAATCTGCATTATCATTTATACCGTTCTCGGAGGAATGGAAGCGGTGATATGGACAGAAGTGGCGCAGGGAATTATAAAAACGCTCGGTGCTATTTTAATTTTATATCTTATCATTTCCGGCATGCCTCGGGGTATTTCTGAAATTATTAAAATTGGTACAAGTGAACATAAATTTAGTTTGGGAAGCTTCTCACCGGACCTCACGCAATCTACCTTTTGGGTGGTTTTTTTCTACGCATTCTTCATCAACCTGAATAATTTTGGGGTGGACCAAAATTATATACAAAGATATCACACAGCGCGGTCTTCAAAGCAGGCTTCAAAATCTATTTGGTTTTGCGTGGCATTGTATGTTCCCGCTTCTTTATTGTTTTTTATAATCGGATCCGGATTATTTGCTTATTATCAGATTCACCCCGAATTAGTTGAATCAGTAAAACAACAGGTGGCGGCTGAAAGACTTGGTGGAACAGCATCTGCTGCGGGTATATCTCGTCTTGCATCCACATTAAAAGCTGCTGATTATGGAGATAAAGTAATGCCTTACTTCATGGTAACACAAATTCCGAAAGGACTGCTGGGATTAATTGTGTCAGCAATTCTTTCGGCCGCGATGAGTACGATCAGTTCGGGAATGAATGCTTCCGCAACCGTTTTTACGATGGATATTTATAAAAGATATTTCCGGCCCAACATAACTGATAAAAGGAAATTATTTACACTGCACATGGCAACAATTGTGTTTGGTTTACTCGGATTAGGAACGGGCATATCGATGATCGGTGTAAAAAGTTTGCTTGACGTCTGGTGGGAACTTTCAGGGATTTTTGCGGGCGGTATGCTGGGTTTATTCCTGTTAGGTATTATCAGCAGGCAAACCAAAAATCATGAAGCGTTTACCGCAACTATTATTGGGATCATTGTCATTCTTTATCTTAGCCTTTCGCGCTATATTCCTGAAAAATATGCTTTTTTAAGAAGCCCGTTGCACTACAACATGGTAATTGTTGTTGGCACACTCACCATTTTTTTAAGTGGTTTACTATTAACTGCAGTAAAAAGAAAACTGATCTTAAGATTACCTAAAGCATATCCTTATCAACATTCTGATGGATTGGGAAATGTTGCGGATAAAAAGACTTTAATAGAAAATAAATGAACGATTCAAAAATAATGTATGAATAAGATGGAAAAAAAATTTGTGCCGGTGATGATAACACCCTATGATTTGAAAGCAAAAATAGACCTGGACGCCGTTTCGCGATTAATAGATTTTTATCTCGCTTCGGGGGTAAAAGGATTTTTTGCGAATTGCCTTAGCAGCGAAATGTTTAGCATCAGCGAAGATGAAAGAATTTTGCTTACCAAACACGTGGTTGATTATGTAAAAGGCCGTGTTCCTGTTGTGGCGACAGGTTCCTTTGGGTTGACTGTTGAAGACAAGGCCGCTTTTACAAAAAAAATTTATGATACCGGTGTGGATGCAGTAATAATGATCACGGGCCATTTTGCAAAAGTGGAAGACCCGGATGAAACATTGTTGAAGAATTTTGAAAAAATGTTTGCTCTTACATCATCAATTCCATTGGGAATGTATGAATGTCCTGCGCCATATAAAAGAATAATCCCGGCAACAATTTTTAAAAAGTTACTGGATTCGGGAAGACTGGTTTATCATAAGGATACATCTATTGATTTAAAGCAGGTCAAAGCCAAACTGGACATTGCAAAGGATTACCGGCAATTTGAATTCTACGATGCTCATACGCCCAATGCCATGTTTTCCTTGCAAATGGGTGCAAAAGGAATGTCTTCTATTTCGGGAAATTTTTATCCTGAAGTGTTGGTTTGGATGTGTAACAATGCGAACGATCCTGCAAAACAGGAGGACGTAAAATGGTTGCAATCAGAATTAACAAAAGTGGATCCATTGATCCATATTGCTTATCCTCTGAGCCCAAAATATTTTTTACAAAAACGTGAATTACCGGTAAGAACAATTAGCCGGGCACAGGCTATCCAGTTAACACCCGAACAAAGAAAAATATTAGACGGTATTCATGACAGTTTTTTAGATTGGTGTGAACGATTGGATATTGAGCCGGTAAATGTAAAAGCACTTTAGTCTGCCCATTCAGCAAAGGAAAATAATCCATCAATATAGTTAATTCACCTATTTATTTTAAATAATAGCGACTTTAATTTTATTCAACAGATTTATTGCTTGTTTTGTCAATCGGTGAATAGTGAATGTGGAATTAGAATCTTGATAATTTATTCGTTTACTGAATAAGATGAAAGCTGAATGAGTGAATGGTGAATGGGGAAAAAGAATCCTGATTATTTCTTCGTTTACTGGGCCTTCCGTTCTAAATCTTTAACTGAAATATTTTTTATAAAAATAGTACACAATGAAAATATTGCATGTTATTCTTTTTCTTTTGTTGATATCATTTAAAACATCGCTGGCGCAAAACTCAGATGATCAGTTTAAAGAGCCTTTAAAAGAAGTAATATCCGACATTGAACAAAGATTTGACGTCCATATAAGGTATCCTGAAGATTTAGTGAAAGATAGGGTAGTAACGTTTGCTAAATGGCGTTTCAGGTCTGACCTGGAAGAGACTTTATCAAATGTGCTTGCGTCGCAGGATATATCATTTACAAAAGAAGGCGATAAAAAATACAAGCTGAAATCTTATGAATATTATCTGAAAACTCCGGAAGAAGGAAAGGAACAGTTGCAACATTTATCCGGTTTGTACCATGATGAGCAGGGGTTTGAAAAGCGCAAGGCTCTGTTGAAAAGCTGCATTCTTAAAACGTTAATGCTCGATAAACTTCCTGCAAAACCTGATTCAAAACCAATTGTAACGCCAATAAGAAAAATGGATGGTTACACTGTTCAAAACATAGCGATTGAAACATTGCCCGGCGTGTATGTCTCAGGTTCACTCTATCGGCCCGCAAAAATAAAAGGCAAAATTCCGGTGATCATGAATACGGTCGGGCACTTTAGCGGAGGCCGTTACAGGGCAGATTGTCAATACAGGTGTGCCATGCTTGCAAAAATGGGCGCTATGGCTTTCAGCTATGACCTGTTTGGCTGGGATGGTGAATCATTGCTACAGGTGACACCTTCAGATCACCGCAGAGCTTTGGTAGAAAGTTTACAGGCGCTCAATGCTACGCGTATTCTTGATTTTTTATTAACAATGAGAAATGTAGATACAAACCGTGTGGGCATTACCGGCGCTTCCGGTGGGGGAAGCCATACTATGGCGCTGACAGCAATTGACAATCGCATCAAATTAAGTGTGCCCGTGGTCATGATGTCATCTTACCACAGCGGTGGTTGTCCATGCGAAAGCGGCATGGGAATTCATTTGTGTGCGGGTGGAACTAACAACGTAGAAATAGCCGCCATGGCTGCTCCACGTCCCCAACTAATTATTTCCGATGGTAAGGATTGGACGCAGCATGTTCCTGAAATGGGTTTCCCTTTCGTCGAAAGAGTATAT
>JBQCFI010000201.1:0-2175 GCA_051959325.1 Ginsengibacter sp.
CATACCAAATTTGGGAAACGCGGCTTTAGCCGCATTTGCGGTCTTGATGAAGTGGATGAAATTATCACTGATAAAAACATTTCACCCGCGATCGTGGAGAAATATACCGGCCAGGGTATAAAGATTACGATCTCTTAAGAAGTTAAAAGTTGAAAGGTAAATGCTTAAAGTTTGAAGGTTTGCAGCAAAGCAACTTTTAGTGAACATTTTCATTTTCTTTTTTTAATAATTATTTTTCTGTTAATTTGCTGTTGAATTATTTCGTTTATGTTTCATTTTATTATTTAGGTAAAAATAAAACAGTCTTTGAGAAATAATTTAAACTGCATTTTTTAACCCAAATTAAATTGAATGGAAAAATTGATCTTAACGCTCGACCAGGGAACCACCAGTTCCAGGGCGATTTTGTTTAACAAAAACGGAAAAATCGTTTCCCTTGCTCAAAAAGAATTTACGCAGATCTATCCGAAACCCGGATGGGTAGAACACGATCCGATGGAAATATGGTCGAGCCAGGCATCTGTGATCACAGAAGCGATTTTGAAAGAAAATCTGAAAGCAGAAAATATCGCGGCAATAGGGATCACCAATCAAAGAGAAACAACTGTTATTTGGGATAAAGAAACCGGCATTCCGGTGTATAATGCAATTGTATGGCAGGACAGGCGCACAGCAGCACAATGTGATGAACTAAAAGAAAGAAAGCTGGATACGATGATCCGTGAAAAAACCGGGTTGGTGCTGGATGCTTATTTTTCTGCCACTAAAATTCAATGGATATTGAATAACGTCGCCGGGGCACAGGAAAAAGCGCAACAGGGAAAATTAGCATTTGGAACCATTGATTCATGGCTGATCTGGAACCTCACTGAGGGCGCGTTGCACATCACTGATATTACCAATGCTTCGCGCACGATGCTTTTTAATATCAATACGCTTTCATGGGATCAGGAATTACTGGCTCTGTTTGAGATCCCGGAATCTATGCTTCCTGAAGTACGATCATCCAGTGAGAAATACGGAGAAACATCCGGAAAATTATTAGGAACGAAAGTTCCGGTTGCCGGAATTGCAGGAGATCAACAGGCCGCCTTGTTTGGCCATGTTTGCACAAAACCCGGCATGGTTAAAAACACTTACGGTACCGGCTGTTTCATGTTGATGAATATTGGCGATAAACCCATTTTATCAAAAAATAACCTGATCACCACCATCGCATGGAAGATTGGTAATGAAGTTCAATACGCTTTGGAAGGAAGTATTTTTATTGCAGGTGCCGTTGTGCAATGGTTGCGAGACGAGCTTAAGATTATTGAGACCGCATCTGAAATTGAAGAACTGGCTTTGAAGGTTGAAGATAGTGGCGGTGTGTACATGGTTCCGGCTTTTGCGGGATTAGGAGCGCCACACTGGAATCAATATGCGCGTGGAACGATGTTTGGCATTACCCGCGGCACCAATAGAAATCATTTTTGCAGAGCTGCTCTTGAAAGCATTGCGTTCCAGGTGATGGAAGTCTTAAAAGCAATGGAATCAGATTCAGGAATTCAAATAAAGGAATTACGGGTAGATGGCGGCGCTACGAAAAATAATTTCCTGCTGCAATTCCAGGCAGATATTTTAAAAGCAGATGTTGTGCGCCCGGAAGTAACCGAAGTTACTGCCATTGGTGCGGCTTATCTTGCAGGGCTTGCTGTTGGTTATTGGGAAAACGTGGAAGAGATTCAAAAGCAATGGAAGATCGACAGGCGTTTTCAGCCGGCTTCCGACGACAAAGAAGGTTTAATAAAAGGCTGGTACCGGGCCATTAAGGCGGTAAATGCATGGTCGGAAACTGAGAATCTTTCTAAATAGCAAATCATTTTTTTCCTTGAAAAAAACAAATCAATTTATATGACTCCGTTTATTGCTGAATTAATTGGCACAATGATCTTAATTCTTCTTGGTAATGGTGTGGTGGCAAATGTGGTATTGAAAGGCACGAAAGGAAATGGCAGCGGCTGGATCGTTATTACCACCGGTTGGGCGCTTGCAGTTTTTGCAGGAGTAGTTATTGCCGGGCCGTACAGCGGCGCTCATTTGAATCCGGCAGTAACACTTGGATTGGCAATCGCAGGTAAGTTTCCCTGGACACAGGTTCCCGGCTTTATTGTTGCCCAATTAATCGGCGCCATG
>JBQCFI010000202.1:0-7682 GCA_051959325.1 Ginsengibacter sp.
GATAATCCTGCATTCAACTCCGGCGATGAAGTGTGGTACATGGATCCGATCCGCGACGTCGATCCTAATTTCCATAATATCGCAAGAGGATTGCAAAATACTGATAACCCTTTAGGCAATTTCTGGAATGGTACCAACCGCGGAGTAGCGCTGTTCCAGGCGATACGCAAGTGTAATACTTTTATAGCCAATGTAGATAAAGTGCCGGATCTGGATCAGTTTGAAAAAGAGCGCTGGAAAGCTGAAGTGATCTTCTTAAAGGCTTACTACCATTTCTATTTATTCCGCATGTATGGCCCAATCCCATTAACGAAAGAAAATTTACCGATCTCCGCAAGTCCTGAACAGGTACAGGTGTATCGCGAGCCCGTGGATAGCTGTGTCAATTATATCGTTTCATTACTAGATGAAGCATCAGCTAATGATATGCTGCCGGATAGAATAGTTGGAACAGAAAATGCAGAGCTTGGCAGAATAACAAAATGCATTGTAAAAGCGATAAAAGCGAAAGTGCTTGTCACTGCGGCAAGCCCATTGTTCAATGGCAATTCTACCTATGCCAGTTTGAAAGACAATAAAGGCCGGCAACTATTTGATCAGACGTATAGTGCGGAAAAATGGGAACGCGCCGCTACAGCATGTAAAGAAGCAATTGATTTTTGCCAGGCTAATGGCTACGGTTTATCCACCTTTGCGGGTAATACCGGATATACTCTAAATGATACTACCAAACTTGAACTGGATATTCGGACAGCCGTTACCAACAAAGTAAATAATCCAGAGGTAATATGGGCTAACACCAATAGCCGTGCCGGTGATATGCAACGGTATGCAATGGCAGATATAGCGCCATTTACAAGTACCTCTAACCCTAAAAGCATAATTGCTCCTACCATCAAAATGGCCGAATTATTTTACTCAAGTCATGGTATCCCGATTACGGAAGACAAGACATACGATTACAATGACAGGTTTGCACTAAGAACTGGCGATGAACCGAATAAATACTATGTAGCTAAAGGAGAAACGACTGTGAAATTAAACTTTGATCGGGAACCGCGGTTCTATGCGGATTTAGGTTTTGATCGAGGTATTTGGTTCGGCAACTGGGTAAACAATTACAACACCTACGCTCCTACAGGCCTTTTTTATGTAGAGGGCCGAGCCGGCGAAACAGCCGCAAGGCAAGGAGCCAGCAATTATTCTATTACAGGCTATTATGCAAAAAAACTGGTTAATATTGAAACGACTGTAGCCGCCGATGGAAATATTACCAGTAACACTGTTCAATATCCCTGGCCGGAAATGCGAATGGCCGATTTATACCTCTTATATGCAGAGGCACTAAATGAACTGAATGGACCAGGTCCCAAAACGACTGAGTGGATCAATGCTGTAAGAGAGAGAGCCGGTTTGAAATCCGTTGAAGAATCGTGGTCTGATGTTACTTATTCAAAAGATCCGACCAAATACCAGACGAAGCAGGGAATGAGGTCCATTATCCAGCAGGAGCGTTCCATCGAGTTAATGTTTGAAGGACAACGCTTCTGGGATCTCCTCAGGTGGAAAACAGCACACACTGAGCTAAACGGGCCTGTACGTGGCTGGGATATTACACAGAAAGATGCCGTATCCTATTACAAGCCTACACTACTATACAACCAGCGGTTTGACTTGAGAAATTACTTATGGCCGATACAGCTAAATGAACTGCGGGTAAATAAAAACCTTATACAAAACACAGGATGGTAAAAATAAAATGATTTCTCCTTAAATACAATGATATGAAACAAATAAAAACCTTGTTTTTTAGTTTATTCTTATCTCTAAATATCTTGCCAGGATGTCAAAAAGATTCCAATAAACCGATAGACCCGGATAAAAGTGCCCCAGGACCAATTAAAAGTCCACAAGTAGAAAATATGGCTGGAGCTGCAAAAATTTCTTACGTCCTCCCTAAAGATCAGAACCTGCTTTATGTACGGGCAGAATATGAAATCAATGGTGCAAAAAAAGAAACGAAATCCTCCTTTTACAAAAATTCAGTAGTCGTAGAAGGATTTGGAGATACGACGGGCCATAAAGTAACCTTATATGCGGTAAGCCGCGCGGAAGTATCTTCTGATCCGGTTACCGTGCTCATCAAGCCGTTGACTCCGCCATTAATCAAGGTTCGTCGCTCTTTAAGTGCCGAAACTTCTTTTGGTGGCTTCACTGTAAAATTTAAAAATGAAGATCGGGCAAGCATTGTAATAGTAGCAATGCTGTGGGATGAATCGCAATTATCATGGCGGCAGGTAGATGCTGATTACACCGCATTGGATAGCGGTGTTTTTAAAGTAAGAGGTCTTGAATCCAAGCAACAAAAATTTGGCGTTTTCGTAAGAGACCGTTGGGGAAATCTTTCTGATACGCTGAAGTTTGATCTCACGCCTATTTATGAAGTACAATTAGATCATACAAAATTTTCAGATATACGAAAAAAGTATCCGATACCACAGGTAGCGCCGCTTCCCGCTTCTGGCAATGCAATGATTGAAGCCGTGGACTATTCCAGTAGTTATCCAATGAAAAACTTATACGACGGAAATACCAGTTCGATGTTTCATACCAAACAAAACGTGGATCAGCCTATTTGGATCCCTATTGATTTGGGAGTAAATGCAAGATTAAGCCGATATAAAATATGGCAAAGAACTGGCAGTTTTTATTACAGTCATGGCAATCCTCATGAATGGGAAATATGGGGTACCAATACACCTCAGGATGTAAATAGCTGGGTAAGGCTTGATCATCAGATAATGATAAAACCTTCTGGATTACCGATCGGTCAGAACTCGAATGAAGACCTGGACATAGCTAATGCCGGCCAGGAATACGACTTCCCTGAGAACATGCCGAAAGTAAGATATATCGCATGGAAAGCCATCGATTGCTGGGGCGCCATTGGTGGTCAGACAGGATTTTTCCATCTTTTTGAATTATCTCTTTGGGGTCAAGTACAATAAAATTTTTGAAAATATGAAATCGAATAGTAAAAAAAACATACACATTCTGAAAGGATCGTTACTTTTTGTCCTGGTATCTATCACAACAATTCATTGCCTGAATTCCTGTAGCAAGATGACAGATAATTTCAAGCCTTACATTAAAAACGGAGAACAAATCTTTACCGGAAAAGTAGATTCACTGGTTGCGTTTCCCGGCAAAAACCGCCTTCAGCTAAGGTGGCTGCTTGTATCTGATCCTAAAATTACAAATTGCAAAGTGTTTTGGAATAACGGAGCAGACTCTTTGTTGATACCGGTGCAAAAATCGGATGGTACCGATACTATTAAAGTTAACATTAATAACTTGACAGAAGGCCTTTATACATTCGATGTATACACATATGATGATGCAGGGCATTCTTCTGTAAAAGCAGAAGTAACCGGCACCGTTTACGGAGAAAACTATATCAATTCCATTTCTAATCGTGCACTTGATTCAGCCATCTATTATCCTGATACAAAAGACGTGGAAATAAAATGGTTTGGGATCGGACAAGGTGCAGTAGTGATGGATTTGGAATATACAGATAGTCTTGGAAATCTGGTCAAAAAACAAATTAAATCAGCTACCTCCTATTCAGGTGTTCCATTAGGCTTTGCCGAAACAGATACCCTACATGCTTTTCAGGATGGTACTACGTTTAAATACCGCACTGGCTATCTTCCTGTCGATAATGCGATAGATACTTTTTATACAGATTACCGCGAAGCTGCTACTATTCTGTATGTGCCCCCTGTAATTCCAACCACGCCGGATAACCTCGCTTTAAATGCCCCTACAGTAACCGGCGGTTCCACATCAGGCAATGCAAAACTTACCGATGGTGACAGGGTTTCGTATTGGCAGCCAAGTAGTGGGGAACGTGCGGGCTCCAATGTATGGTTCTATGTGGATTTGGGTGCTCAAACAACTTTTAATTCCACACAACTGTATATTACAAAAGATTCCAAAAAGATCCTTTATTACGAAATCCTATATGCAAAAACAGAATCAATTGGAAACAACCAAACATGGGTCAGAGCCGCTTTGATATTAGGAGATCCGAAATCTGAGAATATTCAACAGTTCTCCAATATAACTGGTAGGTTTGTTAAAATCAACATCGGACTACAAGATGCTTCAAGCAATATTAATGTGGGTGAGCTGGAAGTTTATAAGAGGTAGCTGAAATTGGTTCACACATCAAAAAACAGTTTGTATTTTTCCTAAATAATAGCTCTCAGAGGCCATCACGAGTCTTTCAAATCTGCAAAGAACCGGTTGGCCTCTGTTTTTTTTCAAGTTTATAAATTAATGGATCTTTTATTTTTCCAGATAACAGAAGTACTAATTCGCTGTATTTATTTGTTTACTTATGTAAAATAAAGGGATTCGGTATACCTGGTTAGCAATCCAAATTATACCCAAATCTTCTCACGGAGTTGTACTATGAATAGGTAGGTTAAGAAAAGTTCGGTGTAAGAAAAAATGTCACTCCTTCGGAGTTTTTACACCGTGTTTTCTACAAACACGATAATAAGTTTATCCCCTCAGGATTACGTTTTTTTAAAAGCTTGAGGCCTGCCTGACCTTGGGCAGGGCTGAAATTGCAACCATTGAAATAAGAAAACGCCTTATTTATTCTTTTACTTGAAAAAATGCAAATGATATTAGCAATTATTGCTCATCTTCACGACAACCTGGAATCATTATTTTTTCAGGCTACTCCTCACCTTTTGTACTTCAGTTTTCATAACAGCACTTTCTTTATTGCCAAAATTATTCCTGATATAAGTGAGAATATCGGCTATCTGCTGATCTTTTAACCATTCAAAGGGCGGCATATTGTTAGAATAAGACTCTGCATCTATATCAACATGGCTGTTAAAGCCATTTAATATAATTTTTATCAGTGGTTCTATCCCACCGGATACATAAGAAGTCTGTATCAATGGCGGATTCAGATTCGGAACGCCACCACCATCCGCCTGATGACAGGTAAGGCAATAACTTGCATAAAGCGTCTTCCCGCGTTTTAGCGAAGCCGGCAAATCTAATGTTGAAGCTGCTTTTGTTTTTGGTGCAGTAACTATCTTTTTAGCGCTTTGAGCAAAAACAGACGCATCCATAAAAATGAAAAAAGAAAAAACTAAAACAATTTTATTCATTTGGAAAAACTTTGTAATTTCTTTTATGGATGATAAATAATTTTATAAATAGTACCTTTTGCATCATCGGTAACGTAAAGCGAACCATCAGCGCCTTGCGCTAATCCGCATGGGCGGTGTTGCGCTTGCCTTGGTGATTTAACTATGTCAACTCCGGCAAAACCGTCTGCAAAGATTTCCCAGTCACCGGAAGGCTTGCCATTTTTAAAAGGTACAAAAGCTACAAAATAGCCAGCCTGATTTTCCGGAGCGCGATTCCAGGAACCATGAAACGCTACAAAGGCGCCGTTCTTATATTTGGCGGGAAACATATTTCCGGTATAAAACAATAATCCATTAGGGGCCATGTGCCCCGGAAAAGCTACGACAGGATCAATATACTGCTTACTTCCTTCAGTTTTCCCATTTCCTCCATATTCCGGCGCCAGTATTTTTTTATGTTGAATCTGATCATAATAAATAAAAGGGAACCCTGCGTTATCACCTTTTTGGATCACATACATGCATTCTGCCGGCAATAAGGACGATTCTTTTTCTGTAAACATCTCCGGAAATAAATCGTGCAATTGATCGCGGCCATGTTGCATTACAAACAAGCTATTATTTTGTTGGTTCCAATCCAATCCTACCACATTTCTTAACCCAGTAGCATAACGGATACCATCCTTATATGTTTGATTCAGTTTATCTGCACGGAACTGCCAGATTCCGCCTGCCGAATCCAAAAGCGGACAACCTTTTATTCCCATCGAGCCTGGCTTTCTGTCCTCCTCCTGGCACGAGTTTAACGGTGAACCAATGTTCACATAGATGTTTCCATCATTGTCAAGCACAATGGACTTGGTCTCATGTTGTCTGCCGGCTTTTAATCCTGTTACAATTTTTTCAGGATCATCAGGGTTGATCACTTCATACTTCTCATTTAATTTGTAACGGAAGATTTCTTCATTGGAAGAGGCATATAAATACCCATTTTTTAAAAAAATACCAGTACCGCCATAATTACCAAAGCCGCCTGTAATAGTGGCTTTGCCATGAGAGTCTTCATGGAGAATCAAAATGCCTTTACCATCTTTTGGCCGGGCTAATTTTACATAAATAATACCCTGCGGCGTTACTACCAGATGTCTGGTTCTGGCTGAACTATCTATAATTTGTACTGCAGAAAAACCGGATGGCAACTTAAGTCCGGCATTATCCGGTAGTGCTGATAAAAAAGTATTTTTATTTTTTGTCTGAGACGTGAATGCATAAAAGGTTGAACAACCCAAAATGACCAGTAATAAGACAACGGTGCGAAAAGAAAACCGTAACATTGAGTAATATTTTTTTAATGAAAAAAAAAAAAAATGAAAAACTATTTCTCCTGCAATTGAATAATTATTAACAGTTTCATCATTTACCTTTTTTGCCAACTACTAACTTATTTTGGCAAAATTGAAAAGGGAAAGTGGCTGATGAATTTAGTTGGTGCTGTCAGGTTTCGCTGTCTTGCAATTAAGAACGTAAAAATCATTATTGATTCTGATGTTTCGACAATAAGCGTGTATCTATCATTGATACATCTATTCCGCATTGTGAAAAATTGTCTCCAACAAACAAACAAATATCCGGTTTTCGGGATGCGGTTTCTTTGCACAATTAATGACATTCTATTGCTTATCCATGGTAGGAGGAATATAATGATTCACAGGTTGCACCTCAATCCAGGATTGTTCGTTATTAGTCAGACAGGCTGTAAAAAATGCAATAACTTCTCCGCGCTCATTCACATATACAAAGGGACGTTCCCTGCGCCTGAATGTATAGGATGTGCTGTCGTCATAGTTAACGGTTTTGGTGTAAACTGATTCCGGCGAAACTAATTTGAAATGAATTCCATCTTTTGAATAATATTGAGCGCCGTTTTTATTAACACCTGTTACATCTCCCCTGAAATCACTTAAGATCACATTGTACTGATTGGATGCCCACCAGATCGTGGGATCCTCTAACTGATTCAATGCCGGTAACAGATTTTTTCCATCATTCAAAAGTGTGTAGGGAGCATTAAAGGCAGAGGCGGTATAGCCTTGAGCTATTCGAATATTATGAACAGATTTGCGGCCAAAGACATACACGCTCCCATCTTTTTTTATCAAAGGTGCCGGATTCGAAAAAGGCATAGCCACTGTATCAATTCTTTTCCACGGGCCGGTGATAGACTTGGAAAAGGCATAACCGGTTTCATTGGCAGAAGAAATATAATAAAGGATAAAGGTATCACCACTTTTTACAATTTTTGGGTTGTGCGCCCGGTCATTATCCCAATATCCGTCCCTTTTTTGCAAAACAACTTCCTGAAATGTATAAGGGCCATACAAATTATCGGATGTCGCCCTTACAATTTCCGAATATTTTGTCCAGCCGGCCAGGCCATATTGTTGAGGCCAGCGGGATGCAAACATGTGATAAGTATTTCCTACTTTAATTACCGAAGGACAC
>JBQCFI010000203.1:0-11931 GCA_051959325.1 Ginsengibacter sp.
CAACTGATTCTTTTAATCCGGTAAGCAGACGGCGACATTCCCATAATTTTGGTAAACATCCTTGAAAAATAATAGGGGTCTTCCATCCCCAGTTTATCTGAAATTTCTTTTATCCTTAAATCGGTAAATAACAAATACTGGCAGGCCTTCTGGACTTTCAGATGATTGAAATGTTCGATGGGTGAAAATCCTGTTTTCTTTCTGAAAAGAAATGAAAAATGTGATGCAGACAAATGAACAGATTCCGCCAGCAATTTTAAAGTCAGCATCTTATCAATATTTTCCTGCATGAAAGCAATGGAACAATTGATGGCGTCATTACTTTGTTTTTTATCAGCAATATGATAATGATCATGGAAAATAAAAGAGGATAAAAAATATTGCAGGCACATATTTACATAGCATAAATTATCGGCGCTGTAACCCATTTCCAGATTGGAATACATCTCTTCAAACAAACGAATCCGGCCATCCTGGTAATGAATCATTCCTTTAAAGGAAATATTTTTTTGCAAAAAGGTTTCAATGATTTTATTTGTAAAATCTCCTTTAAAATGTACCCAATAAATAGTCCAGGGGTTGGCAGCATCTGCGCCATATTGATGCATCGTGTTAGCCGGAATTACAATAAAATCACCGGGGGCCAAATCGTATTCTTCATCATTTATCTGCGCCATTCCTTTGCCTTCAATACAATAAATAAGGATGTGCTGATCAATTCCCTGCATTCTTTCACGGTAATGATGTTTTGCTTTGGGATAATAACCAATGTCTGTAACATAGGCGCCGGAAATTAAAGGATTGGCTATACAATACTGTGCGAGTATCTTCCTGGGAAGAACAATGGCCCGTTGCCCGTCAAATCCATCTTTTTTCCTTAGCATTTTACAATAGTAATAAAATCCATCATTACGAACAATTATTCCATTAATCATCCTTTGCTTCTTGCGTAATTTTATCACTTATTTAAAAGTTACTTAGACTATGATGAACGTTATTGCATGGCGCGAAAAAGTTTCCATTCCTACTTACCGGACAGGAAAGCCTGAAAAAAATCCATTGTTTTTAGAAAAAAGAATTTACCAGGGAAGCAGTGGTGTGGTATATCCGAACCCGGTAATCGAAAAAATTGAAGATGAAAAGTTCGACAAAGAATATGAAGCTGTTTTTATTGAAAATGAATATTTAAAGATAATGATTTTGCCAGAGCTGGGAGGCAGAATACAAAGAGCTTATGATAAAATCCGCAACAGGGATTTTATATATTATAACCAGGTAATAAAGCCGGCTCTTGTTGGTTTAACCGGCCCGTGGATTAGTGGTGGCATTGAATTTAACTGGCCACAACACCACCGGCCATCAACTTTTGAGCCGGTAGATTGCACCATTGAAGAATTTGAAGATGGCAGCAAGACTGTTTGGGTAAATGAAGTCGAACAAATGTTCAGAACCAAAGGCATGGCGGGTTTTACCTTGTATCCTGATAAAGCCTACGTGGAAATAAAAGTACGATTATACAATAAAACTTCGTTTGCTCAGAGTTTTTTGTGGTGGGCCAATCCTGCGGTAAAGGTGAATGATGATTATCAATCCGTATTTCCACCCGATGTTCATGCTGTGTATGACCATGGACGAAGAGATGTGAGTAATTTCCCGATTGCAACCGGCACTTATTATAAAGTCGATTATTCGCCCGGCACCGATATTTCGCGATATAAAAATATCCCGGTTCCAACTTCCTTCATGGCTGTAGAATCGAAATATAATTTTATTGGTGGCTATGAGCACGACACACAAGCGGGCATGCTGCATGTAGCCAATCATCATGTCTCAACAGGCAAGAAACAGTGGACATGGGGCAATGGTGATTTTGGAAAATCGTGGGATAGAAATCTGACGGATGAAGACGGGCCTTACATTGAAATCATGTGCGGCGTTTTTACCGACAATCAACCTGATTTTAGCTGGCTGCAACCAAATGAGGAAAAGAGTTTTGAACAATATTTTATGCCCTATTCCGAAATCGGTTTGGTAAAAAATGCGGGTAAGGAAGCCGCTATCAATATTGAATTTGATAACCGTGAAATATTAGTAAAAATATTCGCTACTGCTGAATATGAAAATGCCGTTATAATCTTGCTTCGCGATAATTCATTGATAGAAGAATTTACAACAAATCTTTCACCTAAAAAAAGCTTTGAAAAACACATAACCGTTAAGAATGCATTTTCGCCCGAAGAAATAAAGGTGATTGTAAAAGATGCAAAAGGCAATTTGCTCGTAGAATATCAACCTGAAAAAAAATCCGAAAAGGAAATACCTGCGCCTGCAAAAGCCGCTTTGCTACCGGCAGAAATCGAAACAAATGAATTGCTTTTTTTAAATGGATTGCATTTGGAACAATACCGGCATGCCACTTTTTCGCCTCTTCCTTATTATGAAGAAGCATTGAGAAGAGATCCGGGTGATATCCGCTGCAACAATGCATTGGGACTTTGGTATTTGAAAAGAGGACAAACCATTAAATCGGAAAATTATTTTCGAAGTGCAGTAAACCGACAAATAGAACGAAATCCTAATCCCTATGACGGGGAGCCTTATTACAATCTTGGCCTGTGTCTTAAAATTCAAAACAGGTTGGATGATGCTTATGATGCTTTTTATAAAGCGAGCTGGAACGATGCCTGGCAACATAATTCTTTTTTGCAGCTCGCGAGAATTGCTTCGATAAGAAAAGATTTTAAAGACGGGCTTTATTTAATCGAAAAATCCATCATAAAAAATTATCACAGTCATAATGCAAGACATTTAAAAGTTGCTTTGCTGCGGAAACTTGATAAAAATGAAGCTGCGTTGGAATTGATAAAAGATTCTTTGAAAATAGACCGGTTTAATTATGGCTGCCTGTTCGAAGAATATTTGATTACAAAATCCATCGGCAATCCAACTGAACAATTATTGGAAGACCTCAGAATTTTGATGCGTAATTGTTTTAATAATTACCTTGAATATTCAATTGATTATATCCACGCCGGAATGTATCAGGAAGCGCTGGATTTATTAGGTCTTTATGAGCAAAAGAATCAATCGGCAAATCCGTTATTGTACTATTATTTAGCATGGCTTCATCTTCAAACAAATAATACAGAAGCAGCAGTTCGCTATTTCAAAGAAGCCGCATCTGCCTCATCGGATTACTGCTTCCCTAACAAGCTTGAGGACAAGATGGTATTGGAAGTTGCCATAAACGAAAATCCTGATGACGGAAAGGCCTTATATTATCTTGGCAATTTTTGGTATTCCAACCGGCAATATAAAGAAGCGATAGATTGCTGGGAAAAATCAATTGATATTGATGACAATTTTCCTACTGTTTTGCGAAATCTGTCTCTTGCTGTTTATAATAAATTAGACGACCCGCATAGAAGCATTTTACTGTTAGAAAAAGCATTTGAATTGGATACAACTGATGCAAGGGTTTTGATGGAATTAGATCAATTATATAAAATTGAAAACTATCCTGTTAAACAACGTTTGGAATTATTAGAAAAGCATCTTTCATTAGTGCAACAAAGGGATGATCTTTATTTGGAAAGAATCACGCTTTATAACCAGTTGGGCGAATATCAAAAAGCACAGCAACTGCTCGCTTCGCGGCATTTCCATCCATGGGAAGGAGGAGAAGGAAAAGTGATTTCTCAATTTTTGATGAGTCATATTGAATTGGCAAAAGAGGCATTATCTGAGGGCAAAAATGAACAGGCATTGGAACTTCTGACCAGGTTAGAAAATTATCCGGTGAACCTGGGTGAAGGCAAATTATATGGAACACAGGAAAATGACATTCATTATTTGCAGGCATGCGCCTTAGAGACATTAGGAAAAACGGAACCTGCCACCGAAAAATTTTTATCAGCAACCAAAGGAATCAGCGAGCCGGTGCAGGCGATATTTTGTAACGATCCGCAGCCGGATAAAATATTTTACCAGGGATTGGCGTGGCTGAAATTGGGAAATATAAAACAGGCGAACGAGATTTTTAATAAGCTGATCAGCTTCGGCAATGAGCACTTAGACGATAAAATAAAAATTAATTATTTCGCCGTCTCTTTACCGGATTTGCTGGTTTTTGACCAGGATCTCGATTTGAAAAATGTAATTCATTGTCACTATTTAATCGGCTTAGGGTTTCTTGGGCTGAGAAAAACCGAAAAGGTAAAATATCATTTTCAAAAAGTATTGGATAAAAATATCAATCATTTGGGAGCGATAATCCACCTGAAAATGATTGAATTTCTAAAAATTTAAAAAAAGGAATCTAAGCGGTTTCTGCACCAAAAACCTTGTCAAAATTGCGTTTGACTTTTTCTTTCGTTTCTTCAAAGTTTACTTTAAAACCCAATTCTTTTTCAATAGAAGTAACCTGCTTATTTACAATACCGCAAGGAATAATATTGTTAAAATAACTGAGATCTGTATTTACATTCAAGGCAAAACCATGCATCGTAATCCACCGGCTGCAGCGGATTCCCATAGCACAAATCTTTCTTTCTTTGCCCAATATTCCCGGTTGTATCCAAACCCCAGTTTCGCCCTTGCTACGCTCGCCTTTTATTCCATATTCAGCAATTGTAAGAATGATTACTTCTTCCAAGTTCCTCATATATTTTCCAATATCTGTAAAGAAATTTTCTAAATCCAAAATCGGATAGCCAACAATTTGCTGCAAGCCATGAAAAGTGATATCGCCTCCCCTGTTTGTTTTGAAGAATTCTATTTCTTTTTCTTCCATCTGATTTTCGCTTAACAAGACATTCTCCATATGTCCGCTTTTTCCAAGCGTATAAACCGGTGGATGTTCGCAGAAAAGTAAATAGTTAGTTGTCGATGGCTTATGATTCAAGGTTGAAGGTTCAGGGTTTGAACTGACGTTGCTTCCGGCTTTCCTTAATTCAGATTTTATTTCCAGGTTTTTTTTGACCAGTTGTTCCTGGTAATCCCACGCTGCTTTATAATTGATAATTCCAAGGTCTTCAAAAATGATACGCTGTTTTTCCAATGCAAAGATTTTAATTTGCAAAGATAAGATTGTGAATGGTGAATGGTGAATGGTGAATGGTGAATGGTGAATGGTGAATGGTGAATAGTGAATGATGAATTACTAAATTATTCAATTATTGAATTATTGAATTATTATGGATGAAGTATTTGAAGAGAACGAGGAACTTTTTGAAAGAGCAACAATCATTTGCGCAAAGGGCCAGGAGCCACTGCGTATTGATAAATTTTTGATGGGCCGGATTGAGGGTGCGACAAGAAATAAAATCCAGCAGGCGATAGAAGCAGAAAGGGTTTTGGTAAATGAGAAGCCGGTAAAATCAAATTACAAAATCAGGCCTGAGGATAAAATTGTTATTTATCAGAGCTATTTGCCGGACAGCAATGTCATTGTTCCTGAAAATATTCCCTTCAAAATTGTGTATGAAGATGATGATTTAATGGTTATCGACAAGCAACCCGGAATGGTTGTACATCCGGGAAGCGGCAATCCTGGAGGCACTTTGGTGAATGCCGTTGCCTATTATTTAAAACAACAAAATCCGGAAATTGACGAAACGGAGCTTTCAAGGTTTGGACTCGTTCACCGTATAGATAAAAATACTTCAGGGCTTTTGGTGATGGCAAAAACTACGAAAGCAATGACACATCTTGCAAAACAATTTTTCGATCATACTGTCCACCGCCGATATGTTGCTTTGGTTTGGGGCGATTTTGAAGAACATGAAGGAACCATCATTGCACATGTTGGACGCCATCAAAGATTCAGAAAGATTTTTGCCGCATATCCTGAAGGCGAACATGGGAAAGAAGCCATTACGCATTTTAAAGTGCTCGAAAGATTCAATTATGTAACACTGGTGGAATGCAGGCTGGAAACGGGCCGCACGCATCAGATCCGCGTTCACATGCAACACATTGGTCATCCGCTTTTTAACGATGAAACCTATGGCGGTGATAAAATTGTGAAAGGAACCGTATTTACCAAATACAAGCAATTTGTAGAAAATTGTTTTGAGATCTGTCCGCGGCACGCTTTACATGCACAGCAATTGGGTTTTATTCATCCTGTTAGTAAACAGGAAATGAGGTTTGAAAGCCCCTTGCCGGAAGATATGAAAGCGGTGATTGAGAAGTGGAAGAATTATAGTGTGAGCAGGAAAATATGAGACATTGATTCTCTATTGGTGAAATTAGTACAATTAGTGGCTGACAAAATCAAACAACGTAGCCGTAAAAACACCCCGCTCTCTTTTCTTAAAAATTGCCTTCCAGTTGCCGTTGTATTTTAGCAATGAAGGAACCAATAAATTTCCAACCTTAGCCATTTGAACTTCCATATTTACGTCAAAATCATAAACGCCGGCATCATAACTTAAAGAATAATTCCGTGCTACTATTTCATAGGTTTTTTCATTAAACCACGTAGTCATTTCATCAATGACCACATTACTTTTTTTATTGCTTTTTACTTTGATGGAAAAAACATAACAAGGAATGGAATCAAAGGTTTTGTAGTCAATATCCATATCGTAATCATCTGCCATCGAAGGATCAAAAATCGCCGTTTTATTACTGATAAAAGGAAGGCCGTTTATTCTTTTCCCCGGATTGAAAAATAACATTTTCAACTGCTCTTTATGCTTTTCCATTCCACTCAATCCGCTGGTAGAAAACTCATGGCCTTTTACAATGTTATTCTCTCCGCAAACAGAATCTTTTGTGAAAAATAATCCGGCATACATCTGTGCAGTGTAATAATTAAAATTGCCTTCAGCGTCAAACATATCGCCGGTCACTGTTTGTTGAACCGTTTCCATTTTACGACAATTCCCTGTTCTTATTTGTTTTGTTTTGCTTCGCAATGCTGCGAGAATTTTGTCATTTTTGTCCAGCATTCTAATGTCGTTCAATGATGTATAGCCAATGATGCGGAGGTTGCGAAACGCTTTGTAAAAGGTAGTATCATTTTTTACCCTTTCGATAAAAGAAGGAACGTCTAATTTGTTGTTCACAACTATTTCGGAAAGAGTAATATAATGGTCATTCACTTTTACAGTAGTGTCCTTCTCTTTTTGGGCAAAAAGAAACGTGGTATAAAACAGCAGAAGTATAAACGTAAATGTCTTTTGTGTCATTCAAAAAAGTGAATGAATGAAAGTAGGAAAATGTGAATGAATAAAAATGTGAAAATTAATTAGACGCGATCAGTAAACGAATAAATGTGGAGAATAAATATTCGGTCAATTATTAAAAGACATCCGGTAGTCCACAGAAACCTTTCCTTTTGAAATGTCATTTAGCTTGCGTTTCAATAAAGATTTTTTCAGGGGTTTTAAATAATCGATGAACAATTTGCCTTCAATATGATCGTATTCGTGAAGAATCACGCGGGCCGTTATGCCATTAAAAGTTTTGGTATGTTCCTGGAAATTTTCATCAAAAAAATGAATTGTAACGGCTTCTTTTCTTAAAATATCTTCTCTTATTTTTGGAATACTGAGACAGCCCTCATTGTAAGGCCATTCTTCGCCATCAGTTTCCTGCACTTTTGCATTGATAAAAACACCTTTATATCCATCATCACCCGGATAATCATCTTTTTCATCTTCTTCAAGATTATCGATAATCTGGATGCTATCCATTACAAATAAGCGAATGTCTTTATTTACCTGTGGCGCGGCCAAACCCACGCCCTTACTATTGTACATGGTTTCCCACATATCTTCAATCAATTTTTGCAGACCTGGGTAACCAGGAGAAATATCCATCCCTACTTTTCTTAAAACCGGGTTTCCATAAGCTACGATGGGAAGAACCATAAATTTTTTATTGAATTATTATATTATTTGGATGCGAATTTACACGATTTCAGGAAGTTTTTGTGTCCAATTCCCTTTCTAAAAAGAGCAAAAAGGTAAATTTCGCAGAAAAACCAATAGTAAAGATTTGCAGCAAACAAATAAATAACAATGATTGCTATTTTTCTTCAGCTATTATTTCCATGGTTTTGGAATCCTTCATACCATGAAAAAACTTATCCAAAACCGACTTAAAAACCGGATTGGTACCAGGCAATAAAGAAAATAACGTCATTGATGATCTTAATTTTACATCATCCGGGCTGCCAAAAATCTGGTGAGCATCATTCGTTTTCAGTTTCAGCAATTCATTAGATATTTCAATAAGTCTCGGTCCCAAAATCGCGTCACTCAAAAATGCTTCGGCTTCGTGCATGTTTTTAAGAGAATAAAACCTTGAAGTTTCACTAAAGCCCAATCCGTGTATTTGCGGGAAAATATACCACATCCAATGAGATCGTTTTCTGCCATTTTTTATTTCCGATAAAGCAAGAGCATAATCAGTTTTTTGTGCGTCAATAAATCGTTTAAGATCGGTTTGTGTAGCCATTTTGTTTTTTTCAAGATTAAAGTAAAAAAACCAATTTTTCAGTAAGCTAATTTATTCAAATAATATCAATTTTTGATTACACAGCAAACAAACAAATTGAACGGATTTTCATTTTAAATTTCGTCTTTCTTTGAAAAAAAAACCGGCAATCTTTTATTGCCGGTTTAGGATTAATGAGGTTATCTTTTTTTACTTCGAATGAACCAATTTTGCTTTTGGCGTCTTCTTTTTATCAGATTTGATCCGCGCAGTTCCCAATGGTTTGTCTTTTGCAAACTCAACTAAAATAGGAGCGGCAACAAAAATAGAAGAATAAGTACCGGTAACCACACCAATCAGCATGGCAAAAGAAAACCCACGGGTTACTTCGCCACCGAAAATAAACAGAGCCAGCAAGGTTATAAACACCGTTACAGATGTCATGATCGTTCTGCTCAATGTATCATTGATGGCGCGGTTGATAATCGATTCTTTGGAAGCACCTTTCATGTTGTGACTATCTTCCCTGATACGGTCAAATACAATTACGGTATCATTCATTGAGAAACCAACCACCGTCAATATCGCAGCAATAAAATGCTGGTCAATTTCCAACGGGAATGGTACGATATTTTTAAAGAACGAGAACACCGCAAGCGCCACAAACACGTCGTGCAACAAAGAAATAATCGTTCCTACAGAATACCTCCAGTCGCGGAAACGAAGGAAGATATAAATTATGATTGCGATGATCGCGAAAATTACCGCTTTGATGGCACCGTTTTCAAGGTCTTTTGAAATCACCGGCTGAACTACTTGTGAACTTTGAATGTTATTTTTCACAAATTCAGCTGCGGTAAGATTTGGAGGTAACTGGGATTTTAGTCCCTGGTACAACCTCGCTTCCACAGCGCTATCGGCATTATTTACACCTTTCAGATAAGAAGTGGTAATGTTGATGTGCTTGTTATCCCCTACCGTTTTTATTACAGGGTAATCACCGTCAAAAGCAACGTGTAACGGATTGCTTATAGCTTCTCTATCTACGTTATGATCAAATTGAACGGTATAACTTCTACCTCCTTTAAATTCCACCCCTTTTTCAAAACCATTAAAAAAAGATCCCACACCAAAAATCAAAACAACCACAGAGATGGCGTAAGCCACCTTCCGGTATTCGATGAATTTATAAGAGGCGTGCTGAAATATTTTCTTTGAGAATTTAGTAAAATAAATGAAATGCCTGTCTTTTTTTGACATCCACAAATCGGTGACGAGTCTTGAAATTAAAATACCGCAGAAAAGTGAAAGGGAAATACCAAGCATCTGGGTGGTAGCAAAACCAAGTACCGGGCCTAAACCAAAATAAAATAAAATAGCTGCAGTCAAAAACACCGTAACGTGAGCATCAATAACCGGTGCATAAGAGCGGATGTAACCATCGTGAACTGCCTGGTGGTGACTCTTTCCGCGAGCCAATTCTTCTTTGATCCTTTCAAAAATGATTACGTTCGTATCTACCGCCATACCAATCGTCAATACCAAACCTGCAATACCTGCAGCAGTGAGTGTAGCGCCGAGGGCACTCAAAATACCAACCGTAAATAAAAGGTTTAATATCAAAGCGATGTTAGCAATCCATCCTGCAGTATTATAGTAAACCAACATTAAAATGAAAATGATAATAAAGGATATGATGAAAGCCATCATACCACCGTGAACCGCGGCTTGTCCGAGAGTAGGGCCAACAATTTGCTCCTGGACAATTTTTGCAGGTGCATCTATTTTACCAATTTTTAAAATGCTTGCCAGATCCTGTGCTTCCTGAACAGTAAAGTTTCCGCTGATCTCAGAATTACCCCCTTCGATCGGACCATTTACATTTGGTGCACTATAAACAATGTCATCCAAAACGATGGCAATCGGCCTTCCCACATTATCAGCAGTTAATTTTGCCCAAACGCGGCTGCCTGTTGGCGTCATCGTCATTTTAATTGCCGGGCGGCCATGCTCATCATAGTCTGCTCTTGAATCTTCTACGCCTTCGCCTTCCAATTTTGCCTTATCAGTTCCAGGGACGGTTTTTATCGCGTATAATTCAAAATATCTTTGACCGCTTTGTTCATTCTTTTGCTCAAGGCCATAAAGGAATTTAATATTAGGTGGAAAATTATTTTTCACTACATCCATTGATAAATATTTATTTGCCAGGGATGTATCTTTTGCTTCCACATTTGCGATGGCAGAATAATATTGCGGTTTGCCATTGGTTCCTTGTTGCGGCCCAATGAAATGAATTACACTTGCCAGCGGATGTTGATTGGCTAATAATTTTGCTGAATCTGCAGCCACCTGCTGAGAATTTTTAGCAGTATCGGCAGATAAGCCACTTAAATAATCTGCAAGTGCTTTATCAGCATCATCAATATTTTTTCCAATTTCACCTATATTATATACTTCCCAAAACTGGAGATAAGCAGAAGCCTGTAATAAATTTCTAACTCTTTCCGGATCCTGAACGCCGGCGAGCTCAACATTGATAATACCCTTATTTGCATCAAGGTTGATGGAAGGAGAAGCAACACCAAATTGATCAATACGTTTCAGCAGCACTTTATAAGTCTGGTTGATGGCAGTTTTTGCAGTAGCTTGAAGCTGGTTGATTACTGTTTGGTCATCATCAGTGATCTTAATGGTCTTTCCGGCACCGGCAAAAATTGAAGCGAGCTTTACTCCCGGATTTTGTTGCTTAAAAGCCTGGGCAAATAAGCTAATAAAATCCTGGTCACTGGTAGCCTGATCGGTACCTGCTTTTTCTGCATTAGCAGTAGCGAGCGCTTTTAATAAAGCCGGATCTTTTGGATTGTTACTTAACGATTTTAATAAACCATCAAGACTTACATTTAAAGTAACGCTCATTCCGCCCTGGAGATCGAGACCAAGACTTAATTCATTTTCTTTTGATTTCTGATAAGTAGTTCCCAATACCGGATAAATCTTATCATCCCTGGTACTATCCAGGTAATGATTAAATGTTTTCTGTACCAGCGCGTCTTTTTCATCACCAGAAATACCGGGATGGCTTTGGCTGACAAATTTCACTGCCTTTGCTTTCATTTTATTCTCATGGGCATTAACCACCCAGGTAAAAGAAAGTTGGTAAACAGAGATGAGAATAAGCATAATGGCAAAGAACCACACCAAACCTTTCAGTTTCATAACTTGTTTTAATTTTTAGAAGTTCGCAAAGATAGGGGTTTGAGATGAAAATTTTAAAGGAGATGAGGATAATATGAAAGATATTTTTTCATAAAATTTATGTTTCTACAAGCAATTTTAAAAAATCCCCCTGACTGCTTTTTCCGACGAATGAGTAAGTGACTTCTGAAAATATTTATACACTTTTTTCTACTACTTAAAAAAGTGTTCTGATATTAAATAAACCCACTATTGAATTTCTAACTTTTCAACAATAGCTTATTT
>JBQCFI010000204.1:0-19423 GCA_051959325.1 Ginsengibacter sp.
CATATTCTGAAGATCAACCAGATCATTAATCAGATTTTAAACCTCAAACACAAGGAATGAATTTCAATTTTACTTCTGTAAATAAGTATTCACTATTTGCTTACTTACTTTAATTTTTTCAAATGATTTAAAAGCTAAACAGCGCTTCATTTTAAAAAAAAGTAAACCACATTTCCCCTTGTATAGAGAATTTTAATCTAAACTGTAAGTCCAATTTTGTTGAAGCCCGAATTCTAATATTCATTGTAAAAATTAATTTTTAAAAAAATTAAACAATGAAAAAATATATGCTATTCAGGAGTGTTTTTGTAATGGTGTTCACGATTGGCGCTTTTTCCGGCAATGCACAACAGAAGAAAATTAATATCACTGATTTTTATGTTGTGAAAAATCAAAATAAGGTCGATATTAACTGGTCAACCGATAAAACCGTTAGTACCAATTATTTTGAAGTAGAAAAAAGTAATGATGGTAAAAATTTCAAAACTGTAGCTTATGTGTTAGGCGCCGATCCTACCAAAACCGATTGCGACTGTTATGGATGTTTTGATAAGATAAATACCAATGCTAAAGAATCTTACTATCGCTTAAAGCATGTTGACACAAACGGTTCAGTAGAATTTAGCGAAGTGAAAATGATCGCTTTCAAATAAAAATATAAAGATGTTTTCTTTGGGGGTTACAGAACCTGATTAGGTTCTTAACAAACGCCGCATGTCTATGCGGCTTTTTTTTTCAATATATTTTCTGAACAGTAAACGAACAAATACAACGATTATTGTATTTTTTAAAAAGTTTTTAAAAAGAAAGAAGCAGATGATCAAAAAAAAATTCTTCTTTTAATTTCTTTGCTCGCATTATTTGCAAATAAAAATTTCTTTTAAAAGTTATTTTCAAAGGATAAAATAATCACTGGTAAAATTGTATTTTACAAAAATTGTATTTCACAAAAAACGATGAAATGAATAACGAGGTCTTTAATTTTGATTTTAAAGTATATGATTCAATCGAGGAATTGAATAACGAAGACGCTGAACTGCTTAGAGAAGCGCGTAAAGCAACAGAATTTGCCTACGTGCCTTATTCACATTTCAGGGTAGGAGCGTTTGCAAAATTGGCAAATGGAAAGACGGTAATGGGCACCAACCAGGAAAACGCTTCTTATCCGGCAGGGATATGCGCGGAAAGAACATTGATGTCAGTAGCGTCCACTTTGTTTCCAAATATTGCCATTGAGACAATTGCCATTTCTTATGATAATTTAAAAGGTAAAAGCGATCATCCCATCAGTCCTTGCGGGATCTGCCGCCAATCTTTGGTAGAGTTTCAACAAAGAACGGATCATCCGATACGCATCATCTTAGGTGGCATGGAAGGAAAAGTTCAGGTAATTGAAAATGCCGGAAGCCTGCTCCCATTCTCATTTTCAGCAGATGATATGAAGTCGAAACAAAAGGATAAATAGAAAGTATTTAAAGAATCTTCCGGTTAATTTTTTAAATAAGAATCGGTGCTAAAAGTTTGTTTACTGACATGCGTATAATCAATAAATTACTCATCCAACACTTTTAAACTCTTTTTGATAATTTCGATACATTCTGAAATCTGTTGTTTTGTAATAATTAAAGGTGGTGCAAAACGAATAATATCGCCGTGAGTTTGTTTGGCCAATAAACCATTTTCTTTTAATTCAAGGCACAAACGCCAGGCTGCGTCTTTATCTTCATGATCAATGACAATAGCGTTCAATAAGCCTTTGCCCCGGATTTTTAAAATGTGCGGTGAATTTATTTTTTGTAATTCTTCCCTGAATATTTTTCCCAAAGTTTCTGCATTTTCCGCCAGGTTTTCTTCTTTCAAAACCTCTAAAGCGGTCATTGCCACTTTGCATGCCAAAGGATTTCCACCATAAGTGCTTCCGTGCTCTCCCGGTTTTATTGTAAGCATAATTTCATCATTGGCAAGCACGGCGCTTACAGGCATGGTGCCGCCACTCAATGCTTTTCCCAGAATTAAAATATCCGGCCTTACTTCTTCATGATCACAACACAGCATTTTGCCGGTTCTGCAAAGTCCCGTTTGAATTTCGTCCGCAATAAACAACACATTTGCATCAGCGCAATATTGTTTTGCTTTGGATATATAACCTTCATCCGGCACATTTACTCCCGCTTCACCCTGGATAGGCTCCACTAAAAACCCGGCAACATTTTTATCTTTTAATGCATCTGCAAGTGCCGGAAGATCGTTGTAAGGAATTACTTCAAAGCCGGGAATATATGGCCCAAAATCTTTCTTTGCATCAGCATTGGTACTGAACGAAATAATAGCCAAAGTCCTTCCATGAAAATTACCCTTGCATACGATAATTTTCGCTTTATTCTCTTCTACCTTTTTTACTTTGTAAGACCAATGACGACAAAGTTTTAGAGCCGTTTCCACCGCTTCTGCGCCGGTATTCATCGGCAATACCTTATCATACCCAAAGTAGTTTGTAATAAATTCAGTAAAAAGCGAAAGCTCTTCGCTGTGAAAAGCTCGGCTCGTAAGTGTAAGTTTTTGCGCCTGCTCAATCAGGGAATGAATAATTTTCGGATGACAGTGGCCCTGGTTCACTGCAGAATAAGCGCTCAGAAAATCATAATATCTTTTGCCTTCCACATCCCAAAGAAAAACGCCTTTTCCTTCTTTTAATACAACAGGAAGCGGATGATAATTATGAGCGCCATATTCGTTTTCAAGATCGATGAAATACGCAGATTGTGATGCTGTTGATTGTGCTGACATAAAAGTAAAATTTTGAAAAGAAAGAGATTGATAAAGAAAATAAACGGAAATTAAACGGCGATATGATTAGAGCTTGTGATCTAAGAAATCAAGATTTTTCGCCAGAAAAGATTGTATGTGAGAAGTGTGTGCCAATTCTTTTATTTATGAAACAAAGATAATAAGGAAAAATTATTTGCTGCGAATTGTTTTATGCCAGCATGGAGTTTTAGCATAATTTAAAATGTAAACTATTTCGCTAAAGCGTTTCAATGTGAAAATGATCTTTCCCGACTGGGTAATTAATCTCTTGATTTTTATTAAAAATTCCAAATACCGTACTTCCTGTTCCTGTCATCGAAGCATAAACTGCATCATTATTGTATAAATCTTCTTTGATTTTTTTTATCTCCGGATGTTTAAGAAAAACAATTTCTTCAAAATCATTTTTTAAATCATTTTTCCATGTTTCAATTGGTTGTTCAATGATTTCTTTAATACTTTTTGTAGGAATTCGGGGAGCAATTTGTTGAAAAATTTCTTCGGTACTCACATGAATTTCCGGATTTACCAGTATAATTTTATAACCGGAAAGTGAAAGATTTATCGCTTTCATTTTTTCTCCTCTTCCGGTGGCGAAGCAGGGTTTATTCAATAAAAAAAAAGCACAATCACTACCTAACAGTGATGCGTACATGAAAAGTTGTTCGAGGGAAATATTGAGATTGTATTTGTCATTGAGCAGCGATAATGTAAAGGCCGCATCAGCGGAACCGCCGCCCAGTCCGGCTCCCATCGGAATTACCTTATGCAGATGGATTTTAATTTCAGGTAATTGTGGAAAATCTTTTTTTAATAAATTATAAGCTTTAAGACATAAATTAGTTTCATTTTCAACAACAGAAATTCCTGTATTGATTAATGCAGTTTTTTTTTCTGAGGAAACAATTTCTAAAATATCTGTAAAGGCAAGAGGGAAAAAAACGGTTTCAATATCATGAAAACCATCTTCCCGTTTTTGAAGAATATTAAGCCCGAGATTTATTTTGCAATTCGGAAATGTTACCATTAGGTTGATGGTTGAAACCTTGAACTTTAACGCTTGAACTTTGAACAATCAGCTTCCTTTCCTTCTGTTGATCTCATCTCTGATAGAAGCAGCCTTAATATAATCTTCGTGAACAAGGACTTCATTTAATAGAGTTTCCAATTCGAGCAAAGACATTTTTTTCAGATCTTCATTTCCCTCATCTGTATGTGACACAACGACTTTTTTCTTTTTATCATCTTCTTCCATCAGAATTCCCGCGCTTTCGAGAATATTATCATAAGTATAAATCGGGCAGCCGAATCTTACAGCCAAAGCTACCGCATCAGAAGTGCGGGAATCAATTTCAACGGTGTCTTTATCAGAAGAACAAATCAATTTAGAATAAAAGATTCCTTCCTGGAGATCATTAATAATTATTTCGTGGAGCTCAACATTAAAAGCAGTCATGAAATTTTTCATGAGGTCGTGTGTTAATGGGCGACTCGGTTGCATTCGTTCAAGTGCAACTGCAATTGCCTGTGCTTCAAATCCTCCGATTACGATCGGAAGTCTGCGTAACCCATTTACTTCACCCAAAACCACCGCATAGGAATGCGTTTGAGTAATACTGTGAGAAAGCGCCACAATTTCCAATTCTATTTTCTTCATTTAACTCAATCCGCTTCTGCGGAATTTTATTTGTGAAAAACAAATATAAAACTAAACGGCTTTTTTCGAAAGTTTGATTTTCGCTAACTGATTCCTTTCAATTTTTTTACTGCCTCGGTGATTTTTGGAACCACTTCAAAAGCATCGCCAACAATTCCGTAATCTGCCGCTTTAAAAAACGGTGCTTCCGGATCTTTATTAATTACCACGATCGTCTTGCTTCTGTTTACACCGGCGAGATGCTGAATAGCGCCTGAAATTCCAATTGCGAAATATAAATTGGGTGCAATCGTAAGCCCTGTTTGTCCTACGTGTTCATGGTGTGGCCGCCAATCGCTGTCGCTTACAGGCCGGCTGCATGAAGTAGCCGCACCAAGTGCTTTTGCGAGATCAGTAACGATTCCCCAGTTTTCAGGGCCTTTCAATCCGCGGCCACCACTTACGACCAATTCTGCTTCGGCAAGCGGGATTTCGCCGCTCACTTTGTTTACAGCCTCTACTTTTACCCTCGATTCAGGAATCTGTACGTTTAATTCTTCCACTTCCGCAGTTCCTTCACTTTCAGAAACTTTATATGCATTTGCATTTAAAGAAATAATTTTTATTTCGGTTTTAATAGAAACATTTGCAAAAGCTTTGCCACTGAATACACTCTTTTTTACAATAAAACCATGTGAGATTTCTGGCAATCCAACCGCTCCGGTTACCAGTCCTCCTTTCAATCTTACCGATAGCCTGGGGGCAATGGATTTGCCATTAAAATTATTTGAAAAGATGATCACCTTTGCACCCGTATCTTTTGCCGCTTCTGCGATGATGTGAGTAAAAACTTCATCATCAAAATTATTCAGAACATCGTTTTTTACAGTATGGATTTTTTTTAAACCATATTTTCCCAAAGCCGGAAGATCATCCTGTACATTTCCTAATACAATTCCTTCGGCCGAAGCATTCAGATCCTGTGCAAGCTTTGCGCCATACGACGCCGACTCAAAAGAGCTCTTTTTGATATGTCCATCAGCCTGATCTAAAAATATTAGTACACTCATTTATCAATAAAAATTATGAATTATGAAATCGTCTTTTTTTCAGTAAACAAATAAATTTCAATAATTCCTGTTCTAAAAAATATCTTAAGAATTAAAATGCGAATTCAAAATACCTGCAGCAAACAAACAAATAGTAATGATTTCTGTTTTTCTAAGCCATTCTAAATCCATCTAAACTATTCTAAACAATCTTAACAATCTAAACCATTCCAAACCATCTGCTAAATCACTTTCGCTTCTTCATGCAACAATCTTACTAATTCTTCCGGTTGATCTGCAGGAATTAATTTTACACCTGCCTTTGCGGGTGGCAATTCAAAAGAAGCAATTTCTGTGAAAGTGTCTGCCTGCACTGGTTCTACTACTTTTAGTGGTTTGGTTCTCGCACTCATAATTCCGCGCATGTTTGGAATTCGTTGTTCAGCCATTCCTTTCTGGCAACTCACTACCGCAGGAAGATTCACCACGTCTACTTCTTCACCACCTTCAATTTCGCGTTCTACAGTTGCTGTGTCTCCTTCAAGAGAAAATTTAGTAGCCAGAGAAATAAAAGGAAGATTTAATAATTCTGCAACCATTCCGCCGATAGAAGAACCGTTATAATCTATCGTCTCTTTACCGGTGAAAATTAGATCGTAATTATTTTGTTTAGCCACTTCTGCAATTTGGGAAGCGATATAAAAATCATCATGGCTGTTGCTGTTTACGCGGATGGCTTCGTCGCCCCCAATTGCCAGCGCCTTACGGATGATTGGGTCATTTTCGGCGCCACCCACATTGATTAAATGCAGCACAGTAGCAGGATTCACTTCTTTTAATTCAATCGCTCTTACCAAAGCATACCATTCGTCATAAGGATTTAAAATGAATTGTACGCCAGCTTCTGCAAATTTCGTATTGTTATGGGTGAAGGCTATTTTTGCTGTGGTATCAGGTGTTTTGCTAATGCAAACAAGTATCTTCATCATTCTTTTTTTTTCGAGGTGCGAAGATACTAAGTAAAAAAAAAGTAAAAAATTATTTGATGGATAGAATCAGCAAATTGAAGGAATATATGCAGACCGCAGAGAAAGATAGTTTTTTGCAACACGCGCTCGCATTGGAATATATAAAAATCGGTAATGATGAAGAAGCAAAGAAATTATTCAACGAAATTTTAAAAAGAGAACCAACTTACGGCGGTTCATATTATCATTTAGGAAAGTTATTAGAGCGCACCGGCGATCCGGAAAAAGCGCTGCGTGTTTATGAAAGAGGAATGCAAATTGCGCAGGCGGCAAACGATTCTCACTCTTATAATGAATTGCAGGCAGCTTATGAAGATTTGGAAGATGAATTGAATGGATAAGAATATAGAAAAATCAAGTGTGCGTAAAATTTAAACTAAAGAATCAAAAGCTTCTGGTAGCTCCATTTTACAAATTACTGAAAATCAAACAGAATAGAACCGCATCAGCATGTCATTATTAGATCAGTTTATAACAAATATTCAACAACAATATCTTTTTCAAAAAAATGATTATTTGCTGCTTGCAGTGAGTGGCGGTGCAGATTCTGTGGCTTTGTGCCAGTTGTGTTTCCAGGCAGGTTTTCATTTTCAAATAGCGCATTGCAACTTTCAATTAAGAGGAGAGGAGAGTGAGCGCGATGAAAAATTTGTTGAGAAACTCGCCGAAAAATATTCCACAAAAGTTTTTGTAAAGGGGTTTGATACAAAGGCATATGCTGAAGAAAAAAGAATTTCAATCCAGGTAGCTGCGCGGGAACTAAGATATGCATGGTTTGAAGAGTTGTTGAATAACCGTGAGCTTTCAACCTCAAGCCGGCCTTTTCCGACCTGGCTGCTGACAGCACATCATGCAAATGACAACATTGAAACGTTATTGATGAACTTCTTCAAAGGCACGGGAATAAAGGGTTTGCAGGGAATTTTGCCAAAGCAGGGAAAAATAATCAGGCCATTATTATTTGCCAAAAGAGAAGAGATTGAATTATTTAATAGAGAAAATAAACTGGATTTTGTAGAAGACTCCTCGAATACTTCTGATAAATATACACGCAACTATTTTCGTCACCAATTGATACCTTCTGTAGAAAAAGTGTTTCCAAAAACAGAAGATAATTTAATAAAAAATATCGCGCGATTTTCTGAAATAGAAATTTTATATCAACAATCAATCGACCAGCATAAAAAGAAATTGCTTGAACAAAAAGGAAATGAGATTCATATTCCTGTTTTGAAATTATTGAAAAGTAAACCTTTGAAAACCATTGTTTATGAGATTATAAAAGATTTTTCGTTCACCTCACATCAAACCGATGAAGTGGTCAATTTATTGAAAAGCGAAAGCGGAAAATATATATCTTCTATTAGTCATAAAATCATTAAAAACCGCAACTGGCTTATTATTGCGTCGGTAAATACATTGCAGGCGAATCATGTTTTAATTCATGAAAGCGACGACAAAGTTGATTTTGAATTGGGAGCATTAAAATTAAAAATGAAGCATTATGAAATAAATCAAACATCCAACATCAAACACCAAACATCGGAGATGACTGCAACGCTGGATGCGGCTAATATCACTTTTCCATTGTTATTAAGAAAATGGAAACAGGGCGATTACTTCTATCCGTTGGGAATGCAGAAAAAAAAGAAGCTGAGTAGATTTTTTATCGACCAAAAAATATCGGTGGCCGAGAAAGAAAAAATATGGCTTATTGAAAGTAATAAAAGGATTGTCTGGATTATCGGAAAAAGAATTGACGACCGTTTTAAGATTACAGATAAAACAAAAAAGATTCTTACAATCGAATTTAATAAGTCGTAAAAATATGCCGCAAATCCAGTCCCTTTACAGACTTGATGAAGTTGTCAAGCAACGGATAGGTTGAAAATAACTGGCTAAAAATAATGAAGAAAACCACTCCAAAAATAGCTCCCCAGATGTGCGCAGAATGGTTCACGCGTGAACTGCCTTTTTCCCCTAAAAAATAAGAGACAATTAAAAATAATATTCCGAATAAAAAACCAGGGATAAATATTGGGATAAATAACAAGCCGATTCCCTGCATTGGGTTGAATAAAATATAAGCAAAAACCACTGCCGATACCGCTCCGGAAGCACCAAGACTTCTATAATCAGGGTTGCGGTTGTATTTTAAAAAGTCAGGAATGACGCACACGATCAGGGAAAGAAAATACATCAAAATATAAAATGTTTTTCCATAATTTCCGAAGATGTTTATAAAGGAGTTTTCACATACTCCGCCAAACAAATAAAAAGCGTACATATTGAAAAACAAATGAGAAATATCTGCATGAATAAACCCGTAGGTGATGAACCGGTAATACTGATTTTTCTGCGTGATGGCGCTCGGATAAAAGATTAGATCGTCCATAACTTTATGGGAACTAAATGCAAAAATGGAAATGATAACAGTAATGATGATGATAATAAGCGTAATAGACATCTGTATGTTTTAAAAGCCTCAAACCTACTGAAAAACTAAGAATGATGATATTTTTCGTTTTTGAGGATGGTGCAGGCACGATAGATTTGTTCGGCCAGAATGAGACGTACCAATTGATGTGGAAAAACCAATTTTGACAAGCGCCATTTGAAATGACATTTTTTTAAAACATTTTCATCAAGGCCATAAGCGCCGCCAATTAAAAAAATAAGATTTCTGGAACTTTCATTTGCTTTTTGTTGAATAAATTTTGCAAGTTCAGGTGAGTTCCATTGCTTTCCGTTTTCATCCAAAGCCACAATCACATCGTCATTTTGCAAAGCGTTTAATATTGATATTCCCTCAGTTTTTTTAATTGCTTCTTCTGAAAGATTAACCGCATTTTTTGCCGTCGGAAAAATCTTCCATTCAACGGGGAAATAATGAGAAATACGTTTTGTAAAAATTTCAATTCCTTCTTTCACATAGCTGTCATGTGACTTTCCGACCGACCAAAAAAATATTTTCATCCTAATAATTTAGTTGCAATATGCAAAAGTATTTTGACGTTAATAGAAAGCCTGAAATTTAAAATAATTTCAATTGAAACTGATCCTGATTTTGCATTCCTATCCTCAACTGAATTGATTCATTTCATGAATTACAAACAGCGATTATTTATCCTTTTACTGTGTACCGCTTTGTTTCTTCCGAACATTCTTGTTGCACAAACGCATCTTTCTGCCGACGAACTTTTTCAACAGGCTCGAACAGCTGCATTTGAAAATAAAGATTACAACCTGGCGACTGAATTAAGTAAAAAAGCACTCCTGATTAGTCCTGATTATACAGATATTCGAATTTTTTTAGGGCGGGTCTATACCTGGTGGAATAAGCCGGACAGTGCAAGCGAATGTTTTGAAAAAGTATTGAACGAACATCCGGCGAACGAAGATGCGGCGTCAGCGTTTGCAGATCTTACTTATTGGAATGAAGAGCCGGAAAGGTCGCTGGCGCTCTGTGAAAATGCGCTCGTTTTTCATCCACAATCAAAAATACTTTTATTAAAAAAAGGAAAGAGTTTAATTGAATTGAAAAGATTTGCAGAAGCAAATGCTTCTTTAGCCTTTCTGTTAAAAATAGATCCTAACAATGGAGAAGCACGTTCTCTTCTCGAAAAAGTAAAAGATCAAAGTGCAAAAAATAAAATAAGTATCCGTTATGATTTTGCAACTTTTGATAAACAGTTTGACAATCCCTGGCATATCGTAAGCCTCGATTATTCAAGAAATACGAAGACCGGCTCTTTTACTGGTCGAGTGAATTATGCAAACAGATTTAAAACAGATGCATTTCAATTTGAAGCCGATGCTTATCCCCGAATTTCTAAGACATTTTACAGTTATGTAAATGGCGGAATTTCAGATAAAAGCGGCGTTTTTCCGCAATACCGCGCTGGCTTTTCATTGTATGCCAATCTTCCGAAAAGCTTTGAAGTTGAAGCAGGTTTGCGCTATCTGTATTTTAGCGATGCCACCTGGATTTACACCGGATCTGTTGGAAAATATTTTAAAAATTATTGGTTTAATTTTCGCACTTATATCACACCTGCCAGAGAATCTGTTGCAAATTCATATAGTGTCACCACACGATGCTATTTTAAAGAAACTAATTATTTTGGGCTTGGTTTGGGCACCGGAATTTCTCCTGATGAGACCGCCAATAACATTCAACTGGCCAATTTATATAAATTGAAATCTTATCGTATTTCAGCCGATTACCGGAATACATTTAATAAATTCAATAGCATTTTATTTAGTTTTTCGCTGATACAGCAGGAATATTTACCAAAGATCACCGGAAACGAATATCTGTTTAGCGTGGGCTATCAAAGAAGGTTTTAAAAATGATCAAAAAAAGAATATCATTAGTAATTTGATTACCTTTTTTTGCCTCGTAAATTTGACTGGCAGTTACTGACGGCGAAACAGAAAATAACAGCTACAATCTGGAACGAGACGAATGGCCAAATAAAAGTTAGTAGGCTTCTTGGACGAATAATTGGATATGAACCGATAATGAAAAGCAACAAAGAAAGCCGACAGCCGGATTCAAAAGAAGGGAGAATTTTGCTCAAATGTTATCTTATCTTCAAAAGGTCTTCCATATCGAGGTTGGATTACTTTTTTTTACTGTTAAAACCCTGCCTTGTCATTTCTCCCCAGGATTTCTTTTTCCTGATAAAATCTAAATTTCCCCTGACAGCCGACCACACTACAAAGGGGTGGAAAAATACCGGCTCCGCAAACGCGATCAGGATGAGTTTCAAAATATCGGTTCGTCTTTTATATTGATTAAATGTGAGCACTTCGATCAGGATGGCAAAAACAGAATACAAAAAACCGAAGGACAGAATGAATGCGAGAAGCAAAAGGAAAAAAGGCCATGAAATATAACCGGCCATTGCAAAAATGGTTAAAAAAACAACCCCAAAAAACTCTATCAATGGGGCCAATAATTCATAAAAGAACCAATAAGGATAACTCAATATTCCCAAAATACCGAACCGCCGGTTGAAGAACATTTTTTTATGAATTTGCAAGGTTTCAATCGTGCCGCGCGTCCAGCGGTTGCGTTGTCTTCCCAAGATTTTGTAACTCGCCGGAGCTTCCGTCCAGCAAAGCGGATCCGGAATGAAAGATACTTTATAAGGAATCCTGTTTTCATGCATATAACGTCGCATACGCACGATGAGTTCCATATCTTCTCCAACAGTTGCATGATTATAACCGCCTGCTTTTATTGCTATTTCTCTATCGAACGCACCAAAGGCGCCGGAAATGATCAACAAACCATTCATCCGGCTCCAGGCCATTCTGCCCAGCAAAAATGCGCGGATATATTCCAGTGTTTGCATCCGCGGCAAAAGTTGTTTTGGCAAATGAACTTTCACCAATTTTCCATTTACCACTTCGCAAGAATTAGCAATCCGGATCACTCCGCCTGTAGCAATGACGCGTTTATTTGATTCTTCTAAAAATGGCTTGATCAATTTAAGCATTGCATCCTGCTCGAGAATACAATCCACATCAATACAAACCAGGTATTTATTGGAAGCCACGTTGATGCCGGTATTGAGCGCGTCTGCTTTGCCGCCGTTTACTTTATCTACAACAATTAGTTTATGATATAAAGAATTACGGCTTTTGTAAATTCCCCGAATTGGTTTTGTCTTAATTTTTTCATTTACCAAAAATGGAATTTTCACAAGGTCGTATGCTTCAATTAATTTTTGTAATGAATCATCTTTGCTGCCATCGTTTATTACAATCAGTTCTATGTTATTATAATGCACGGCAAGCAATGAACGAACATTCTCAATAATGTTCGCAGCTTCATTGTAAGCAGGTGCAAGAAGGCTCACGGACGGTGTATAGGTTGAAGACGCAAGAAGGTTGTAATCGGTAAAACTGCTTTTGCGGATATACAATTTTATTTCAGCTATTGAATAGATTACAATCAACAGATAAAAGATCAGGAGCGAAACAGAATAGATCAATATGCCTGTAGAAAAAAACTGGAATATTGCATTGATGATGTTCATGCAACGTTTTTAATTTGAGGTAAGATCACATTCCAGGGAAACGAATTCCTGTCTATCAGCTCTTCAATTGTCAGGATGCCTGTGTCACTGATCTTTAAGATTGCTTTTGCTGCTTCCAGTTTATAAGAATCATCGGGATGATTTAAAATGGAGAATAAAAAAGGAAGCTGGTTTCCGCTTCCATTTGCCTGCAGGATTTGCAAAATTTTTATTTGAATGAAAGCATCATAATCTTTGAAATGAGCAACCAAAAGATCTGCGGTTTTTTCATTGCTAATATTGCTTATTGTTAGTACTGCATTGTTGCAAACGGTCTTAGAAGAATGCGTCAGGCAACTTGTTACTTCTTCATAAAAGTCAAATTGCTGATAAATGTCTATAAGCCGCAAAGCAAAATTTACTACTGATATATTTTCTGATTTCAACCATACATGAATGTTGTCAAGGCTTGTACAAGCATTTGAGGAAAGTTCTTCGATCAATCTCAATTGCTGCCATTCAGAAACCGGGTAAGTTATTTTACTTAAAAATTCCGATCCTTCAAAACCGGTCATTTTTACAAGAGCAATTTGCGCTTCCATCCGGAGCAGATCATTTTCATGATTGGCAAAAGGAAGAATGAATTTAATACAGTCTTTTTGTTGCAGATAGGCAAGTTGCTGGATTACTTTTGCTTTTTTATGCCATTTTTTATTTTTAAGGTTTTTTAATAATTGTTTTTTTAGATCCATTTTCTCAAAGAGCCAGAGGATATTTTCCATCGTCGATCCTCTAAATTTCTTTGTTGTTTCGGATAATTCGGAGATCAACAAATTACGGTCGGATTCCTTCTGTTGAAACTGCAATAAAACGCCTTGGTACTCTGCGTTTGAAAAGACTTCCGTTAATTCTGTTTCTGATTCACAAATGGCAATTTCACCGATAAAATTATTCAGCGATTTTTGAAGAAAAACTTTACGCCTCCATCGTTTCTTTTTTCTAAAAAGATAAAGAAATATGAATGCGACGCTGAGTGATATTAAAAAAATAAAAAGAACAATTGTATCAACGAGCGTTTGATCCGTAAAAATATGATGGATCAAATAATTTAAAACTTCATCGATACTCTTTAGCAATGAAGTTAGAATCGTGAGCATAAGTTTAAGTTATAAAGCAAAGTTTTTTAGGAGAATTTTGCATCGGTTTTTGCAAGCGGATTGGCTGCCGGCGCCAATCTTTTTACCCGCATCGAAAGTTCGTTGGGGCTGAATGGTTTGGTGATATAATCATCAGCGCCAAGATTAAAAGCTTCCAGAACTACATTTTCCTGTCCCATTGACGAAAGAATAATAATCGGCACTTTACGATGGAGGCTTCCTTTTTTTACCAGGCTTACAATTTCCAAACCTGAAGTAAATGGCATCATAATATCTGCAATGATCATGTCAGGATCATGCAGTTTTATTTGTTCAACAGCTTCCTGGCCATTGGAGGTAACGATTACTTCATGGCCATCTTTTTTCAATCTCAGTTCGATGATTTTCAACATGATCATTTCATCATCTGCAATTAATATTTTCATAGGTTTTAGGATTTATTTTTTATTTACAACAAACAAATAAATAAGCCGGATTTTAATTTTCGTTTTTTAGTTTTTTAATACCAGTTCTAAAGCATTTTCCAGTTCATCTTTTATCATCGGTGTTACTTGCGAAAGAAGCTCTTGTGCTTTTTCAAAATTGACCGGTATTTCGTGCAGATTCTTTTTCTCTTTGGCGTCTGATTCAATTTTTGAAATCACTGACATTAATTTTCCCATTTGTAAAACTCCGATACTACTTTTTAGTTTATGCGCTTTTTTATAAACTTCTTCCCAGCTTTTTAAAACAATCGCTTCATGTATTTCATTCATCACCACAGGAGTAGATTCGAGGAATATGTGCAGCACTTCACAGAGGCAATCCAGGTCGTCCAGTTCGATGAGATGATTGAGGCTGTAAAGTTTTTTGTTTTCCGTATAAACTGCCGGGTGATTATTTTCGGCAATTACTTCTTCTTTCTTCAATAAAAATCTTCTTAATTCACGGAAAAGATCGGCAGGAACGAACGGTTTATTCAGATACTCATTCATTCCGAGTTCCATGCATTTTATTTTTTCATTTCGTAAAGCGCTTGCCGTCATTGCGATAATCGGAATGGTTAATTTGAGATCTTGGCGAATGTATTGGGTAGTTTCAAAACCGTCCATTTCCGGCATCTGCAAATCCATAATCACCAGGTCATACTGGAAACCATCTTCCAGTAATTTTATCGCAACTTTTCCATTATCCGCCAGGTCTGCATCAATCCCTATTTTATCGAGCATGTGATAAATTACTTTCTGATTGGCTTCATTATCTTCTACAACTAAAACTCTTTTGCCCGATAAGCCACCTTCATTAAGTCTTTCCTGTTTTACATTATCATATTGTTTGGCAACCGTGTGTGCAGGTATTGCATATTTGATCGTAAAATTAAATTCAGTTCCTTTTCCTGGCATACTCTTCACTTCAATGGAACCGTGTTGCATTTCGATCAGCTTTTTAGTGATCGATAATCCAAGTCCGCTTCCGCCAAATTTTCTCGAAGTGCCGCTTTCAGCCTGTGAAAAAGATTCAAAGATTGATTCCAGTTTTTCTTGGGGAATACCAATACCAGTATCAGAAATTGAAAACAAAAGTTCTATTTCATTTTTACTTTGATTAATGGGTTTGATTTCGAAACTTATTTCTCCTGCTGCTGTAAATTTTATCGCATTGCTGATCAGATTGTTCAATATCTGGTTAAGGCGATGTGGATCGCCTGTCAGGGAATCCGGAATACTCAAATCAACAGAAGTCCTTAGCTTAACTCCTTTATCATTTATCAAAACTCTAAAAGTACTGATGGTTTGTTCCACTGTTTCTCTTAGCCGGAAATCGATATGTTCAATTGTCAATTTTCCAGCCTTAATTTTGGAAAGATCCAAAATATCATTGATCAAAACCATTAAACTGTCCGAAGATTTTTTAATGATGTGTACAAAATCTTTCTGCTCATTACTCATTGGAGTATTTAGTAAGATATTCGTCATCCCAATAATTCCGTTCATGGGCGTTCTGATCTCGTGGCTCATATTGGCCAGAAATTGTTCCTGCAGCTGTTCCGCCAATTCAGCTTTTCGTCTCGCTTCTATGAGATGCAGTCCGTACAGGTATCTTTCCGTAATGTCGCTGGCGATGCCACTTATGCCGTAAATGGTATTGTTTTTATCAAATAAAGGAAACTTGACAATGAGTAAATTTTTACTTACTCCTGCCTGTTCAATGGTTTCTTCTACTTCTACGTTTTTTTGTTCCCTGATCACATATTCGTCAATCTCTTTATACCGTTCAGCGTTAGCTTCCGATACTAAATCAAAATCAGTTTTTCCAATGATCTGTTCTGAAGTGAAATTAAAAGCATCCTTGTAACTTTTGTTTGCCAGCAAATAACGGCCATTGAGATCTTTTATAAAGATCATCAACGGCGTATTATCAAGAATTGATTGCAACCGGAATTGGTGTTCTTCCCGCTCCAATTCAATTTTTTTCAATTCTGATTCTATTCTTCTTTTTTCCGTTATATCTTTTACAATACATTGAAATCCTTGTGGTTCCCCATTTTCCATTAATATAACGCTGGATTGTTCTACCCAAATTCTGTTACCTGATTTAACACTTAAGGGATAAGATATATCTGATTCTTCCTGCCGTAATTGGAATTGCTTTCTTAATTTTTCATTGATCGTTTGTACCCAATCCTTGTCTACCAATGACGAAAAATGTTGTCCGATCATTTCCGATGGCTGAAATCCCGTAAAGGTGGTGATCCGCTTATTTACAAAAGTGATCCGACCATTCAAATCTGTGGTGAGCAAGCCCACACCAGAATTCTCAACGAGGTTTTTATATTTTATTTCTATTTGGCGGGTATCATTTTCTGCCAGTTTTCTTAGCCGTTTGTTGCGTGTTTCCTGCAATAGAGTTATAATGATCAAGAGAATTGAAACCAGGCAAACGAGAATGGAAGATTTGAAATTGGTTGCTGCAATTGCCTGGCTTTCTGCAAGCAATTCATTCGTTCTGTTTACGTAGGTTTTTTTTGCTTCATTTACCAACTCATAAAAATGCAACGAACTTTTTTCATCCACCTCATTTATAAGAAATGCGCTGATCTCTTTTGCAGTCAATTTATTTTTTCGGATGTATTGCTGGCTGTCCAGCTTTTTGATGAGTAAAGGCAAAAAAGAAAAACCATCAGGGTTTAATTTTGCTGATTCATTTAATTCCTCAATGATTATATGAAGCTCAGCAATTTCATTTTCAGCATTTTTTTCCATGACCTTGTTACCAGTGATCACATACTTTTGAGTATTTCTTTCAAGTACACTAATGGTATAATAAGCTGCATCAATCTACCGTATCGTTTTACGTGATTGATTGATTTCCAAAGAGTTTTCTGTGGTTATTTTATGATTTTGATTAATAAAAGAAAAAAGCATGGAGAAGGCAAGAATAATAATCGAAATAGTGATAATAAAATATTGGGGGACCTTCATTTTTTAATGCTTGAATTTGGATTAGTAAAGAAAATATCTCTTTTAGGTGGAGGAAAAAGAGAGTTTCTTGATTCCATCTTCAACGTAAAAGATGCAGCGTATATTTTATATAAAAGTGAAAAATCTAATAAAATTGCAGGCTTATTTTTTATTTGATAAAGAAGAAATTGGCTTGAAGAAATAATTTATTATTTTTGCGCCTCTTTGGCTGCGTAGCTCAATTGAATAGAGCATCTGACTACGGATCAGAAGGTTTCAGGTTTGAATCCTGACGCGGTCACAAAATAATATAAAGGCTGTCTCAAAAAGTGAGTCAGCCTTTTTTCATTATAAATAACAAACAAAGAAATAGCCTCATTTTCAATTCTGCGGGTAGCAATTTGTGTGGTATTTGTCTCTTACATTCTTTATATTTGTCTTCTACAATTTTAATCCCCTGCATAATGAGTGCTGTTGCAAAAGGTAAGATTCCAATTTTTTTATTGGGAGGAGGAGAAATGGGTGAACGCATCCGCGATTTCGATTGGGCAAAAACGCCCCTTGGTGATCCGGAAGAATGGGAGCAAAGCCTTAAAACCTGCGTGCGGATCATGCTTTCATCAAGTCAGCCTATATGGATTGGGTGGGGAAAGCAACTTATAAAATTATACAACGACCCTTACAAATCAATTGTAGGTGGTAAGCACCCGGCGGCGTTAGGGAAACCGGTTCGGGAAGTGTGGAAAGATATCTGGACTGATATTGAACCGATGCTTAAAAAGGTAATGGAACAGGATGAAGGAACTTATGTAGAATCGCAGTTGCTTATCATGGAGCGCAATGGTTATCCTGAAGAAACTTATTACACTTTTTCTTACACACCCATTCCGGGAGATAATGGCATTACTGCCGGAGTATTTTGTGCAAATACAGATGATACGTCACGTGTCATAAATGAAAGAGCGCTGGAGACACTCCGAAGTCTTGGAAAAATTTCTTACCGGGAAAAAAGCCTTTCTGAGATATATGAGAAAACTGCGGATGTTTTAGCAGAAAATAAAAAGGATTTCCCTTTTGCTTTGTTTTATGAAATAAAAGACGGTGAAGTAAAACAAGTAGCGTGGGCCGGAAATAAAGATGATTATAAACACTTTCCTGATGAAGTAAATATAAATGAGCCGACGAAACAAACGGGTAATATTTGCAAAGCAATTAAAACAAATGTAAATGTAATCTCCGAAAATAAAGGCAGAAGGCCCGATGCACCAAAGGGTTTCTGGGATAAAGTACCAGAACAAATTCTACACATTCCATTGTGCATTTCCAATAGTAATTGCCCAAACGCAGTACTTACGATAGGCCTGAATCCCTACCGCAACTATGATTCTGTTTACCAGTCCTTTATCCGGTTACTTACCGACCAAGTGCTATTGGAGATGAACAATATGCACGTGATAGAAGAGGAACGTAAAAAGGGAGAAATACTTGCAGAAATCGATAAAGCAAAAACTGTTTTTTTCAACAATATCAGTCATGAGTTTCGAACGCCGCTTACGCTGATGCTTGGGCCGCTGGAAGAATTGATGCGGCAATCTTCCGAGGAAATCAAACCTCAACATCAAACCAGCATTCAAACTACTCATAGGAATGCGATGCGGTTATTAAAACTGGTAAATACTTTACTGGATTTTAGCCGTATAGAAAGTGACCGGCAGGATGCGCATTTTTCCAGGATCGATATTGGAGTATATACAAAAAATCTTGCCTCTAGCTTCGATTCAGTAATGAAAAAAGCGGGATTAAAATTTACGATAAACATACAGGATATCCGGGAACCGGTTTTTATAAATGAATCAATGTGGGAAAAGATTGTTTTCAATCTACTATCCAACGCTTTTAAATACACTCTGGAAGGAAGTGTTACACTAAATCTGTTTTCAGAAAAAAACCAGCTGATTCTCCAGGTTGCAGATACCGGAGTGGGGATCCCTGAGTCGGAACTACCAAGAATGTTTGAACGGTTTCATAGAGTTAAAGGAACAGAAGGACGCACTTATGAAGGCACGGGCATTGGATTGTCGCTTATTAAAGAACTTGTTACCCTTCATGGAGGATCGATTCAAGTAGACAGTACAACTGACCACGGTAAATCCGGAAGTATTTTTACTGTGAGGATTCCAACCGGTAAAGAACATTTAACCTCAAAACAATTAATCGAGGAAAATAAAGAAGTGCAGGAAGCAATTTCAAATTTATATACCCAGGAAGCAGAAGCA
>JBQCFI010000205.1:0-2276 GCA_051959325.1 Ginsengibacter sp.
CCATTATTGGCGCCTTTTAAGGTATAAGTTAATACCTCTCCTACCTCTGCCAGGTGGTTATTATTAGCATCAGAAACAAACTTATCAAGAGTAACCGTAGGATCTTTCATCTTAATCGTAAAAGTGAAAACGCCGGGATAATATTGATCCTGTTCAGTGCCAAATTGTAATTGAACTGAATTCGCATTCGGGGTAATGCCATAAGCAGCTCCGACATTGAACATGTCTATATCAATACCCATCTGGTTGGTATAGTTCGGATTTTTTGTGGTGACATGTACGCCATTGTCGGTGATAGTTCCGTTCCAGGGATTGTCTGCTGCATTAGTTGCGTTCGAAAAAGTATTCCCGTTTATTTTCAAAAAGTCTCCTCTTAGATTTGCGTCACCTTCCCACGCTACAACACCCATCTTTGCATCAGCAGCTGCAAGCGCGCCGGACGGAACATCAAGGCCGGTTAAGGTAACAGTACTGGTAGTTAAGCTTCCTCCATTATACACCTGTTGGAAACCATCGTAAAGCCTTACGCTATTATAAGAAACTGAAGCATTTTCATAAACGACTACAATGCTCCAGCCTCCATGATTTCCGCCGCCGCCAGTAGCGCCTGTGCTCAAGGGAACATTTCCAACGGTATAAGTTCCGCCGCCATTATTTTTAATAAAAGTGGTTATATCCGCATAAGCCTGGTATTCGGTATTACCTGTGGTATTGGTTATTGGTGTTTTATCAATACCCAAAGCAGTTACATCAGAATAAACGTTGGTAGTTCCTTTCCGGATCTTAATGGTTTGGTTAGCGCTTTTAGTCAGATCAAAATCTTTATCAGTAACCCGCCCACCCCAATAAAGCCGTGCAAGTTTAATCGTATTTGTTCCGGCAGGAAGAATCAAGTCTGCGGAAGAAGAATTGCGGGTAACGCTTCCATTTCCGCTGTTGCCGTCAATGTCAACATATTCCATGTCTTCATTGTCATTGCCATAGCCGCTGTTTCCGTCTTTGCTGTTGTCATTTATCTTAGTGAGGTCTACCTTTTTATTTGTGATAATGTTCATTAAAGTATTACCGAAAATGGTAGAGCCGCCTTTCAGATTTTCTGAATAAACGAGGCTGTAGCTTCTGCTTTGCGTATGCGCGGCAAGCGAAATAAGGCTGAGTGCCGAAAAGGCAAAAAAGGTCTTAAGCCATTTCGTTGTAAAAGAAATTTTTGAAGTAAAAATTTGCATGTTAGTCAATTTTCTTGTGTTTAATAATGATAAGTTGGGGTTTATCATATCCTTTGGAACATTATTAAATAGGCTGGCTTTCTTGCAGGAACAGGGATTGGTATAAAAAAAGGAAAATAAATCGTGAGGAATTGGAATGGTGTAATCAACCATTATAAATGCAATGATAAAACAGTAAGCATTTGCTTTTCGATAGATACTTTGGAAACAGGAAAGGAAAATTTCAGAGTTTTCTGAGGATTGGGGAAGGCAAAATTAGATATTAGTTTGAATATTCAAAACTTTTTTGGAATTATTTTTTGTTGCGGCAAAATGGATTAATACGAAAATTAAATTCGGGATATTTATTCGTTTGCCGGAGTAAATAAGATTTTGCGCTGCTAAACCGTTCATTTCCGTATCAACCGTTTTTTATTTTTTCTCTAATTTTCTCATTACCAGAAGTACCAGTGGCGAATACGGTTTTTATTTCCCTATGTTTTTTAAGATTACACAGGGTGGTGAATGTTTCCAATCCACATTTTGCTTGATAATTTCCGGGCCAATGGAAAAATTACCTAAAATAATATCTGGTTTTCCGTCGCCATCGATATCTCCCGCATCCATCGTTAACCATCTTCCCAACGTTGCTTCACGAAAGGAATAAGGATGAAAGTCTAAATTTCCTTTATTTTCCAAATAAACAAAACTTTCTTGCGGCTGATGTGCGTAATCGGCGAAAAAAGAAATTGCCGCAATATCAAGGTCTCCGTCGCCGTCGTAATCGCGCGCCATCGCTTTATAACATCCGTCAATGGGAAAGAAAAACTTCTGTTTAAAATGATTGGTTCCATCATTTATAAAAATATACACGCCATGATAAGGTTTTAATACTCTTGAATAATCGCCGTTATCTCCGCAGGTGTAAAGAATATCCGGATAACCATCTTTATTAAAATCATCCAGCTCAAAATAAGAAGAACCATAAGACGGAGGAAATTTTAAGACTTCCTCCTGCTGAAAATTTCCGTTTCCTTTATTTGTAAAAAGAAAAAGTCCTTCATCACCCTG
>JBQCFI010000206.1:0-25782 GCA_051959325.1 Ginsengibacter sp.
AATTGATGCATCGGGTGGCATCGGATCTTTAGCACCGGACCAGTCGCTGATACTATTTATGTAATAATAGTATTGTATGGATTTTCTGATTCCTGCTTCATAAGCTGCCTTCGCATCACCTCCGCCCCATCTTTCAAATGCCTCAGCTTTTAGAAAACTCACTTCAGCAGAAGTTAAGATAATACCCGGAAAATGATTGTTTTGGGTAAATGTCGTTGAATCATAACGTGAGAAATAGTTAGCGGTTGTGGAATCCGTCACTCTTGACGCATTCCATGTATTTGGAACACCATGATATTCGCCGTTTTTATTCGCAGTAAAGTAAACCGGCAATCGAACATCTCCGGATGGAACCATTACGCTGTCCACCATTTTGCCTGGAGCGAAGGGATCAATTCCAAAACCTTCGCGGATATCATTGCTGGTAGATACAAGATTTCCTGTTAATTTAATCTGAACATTTTCATCCACAGTTTCTACTACAGGATACTTTGTTGAGTTATTTAAAATTTCCTGAGCTATGGATTTTGCAGTGGATTCATCTTCGTAGGAAATACGCATGGCCAGTCGAAGCCGAAGTGAATTGGCGTATTTTTCCCATTCAACGACACTTCCATTATTTACAAAGTCATATTTTGTCAACTGATTTAAGTAAAAAGCATCAATGTTTGCAGTATCCAAATAATCCGAAATCCTTTTTAGATCGGTTAATATAAAGGAATAAATGTCTTTACCGTTATCATATTTGGCGAGGGTAATATTACCTGTTGCATTTAATTGTCCTGCATCTTTAAAAGGAATACTTCCCCACATATCTACCATTTGAGCGGTTTGATCATAAAAGAAAATACGCGCAGTTTCTAAAAAAAGCTGGTAACCTCTTTTATCTGCATCAGAAGAAAGTTTATTATAATACTTTTAAATTTCACGGTATTGCGCCATAACACCGGTATAATAATCATCCCACCGGTTTTGAGTATAATTCACCGGTTGTTCATAAATTTTATTCCCGTTTGTATAACCAATCGTTTGGCTATACTCGCCTAATACAGGAATTAAAAAAGTGTATAAGTTCCAGTATTTGGGAATGACACGGTTGTTATTAAATAATCCCGCCCATAACGAAGGAACATTTGCCGTAACCGCCCCTTCCGGATTATAATAATAATTGCTAAAGTCTTGTTTTTTACAACTGCTTATTCCTAAAAGGACTATCGTTGAAAGGACTAATATCTTTTTCATATATTTTTCTTTACAAAATGATTTAGAATGTTAAACGAATGCTTGCACCATAAGACCTGGTGGAAGCAGTACCTGATCCTACAGATATTGCCTGGTTTATCCAATTAGTACCTACACCTCCTTCCGGATCCAAGTCTGGCAGCGTTTTGTAGAAGTAAAACAAGTTTCTTCCATATAAAGACAAGGTCAGGTTTTGCATTTTTAATTTTGACCTCAGCTTAACTGGAAAAGTGTAGGCGATGGAAAGCTCGCGTAACTTTATATAGTTGTTGTCAAAGACCGCTGCTTCATAAGTAGAAGTAGAGCCAGATCCCGGCCAGGAGCCCCAGGTAAACGTGTTCAGGTAATAATCCGGAGCGTCAATAATGGTAGTGTTTGGTTTACCATCCGTAGTTACGCCTTTTATTATGATCCCGTCGTGATATACTTTTTCTCCATTTGGTCCTGTAGTAGCGCCGCCAGTAACGGCCACATTTTTACCATTGGCATCGGTATAATAAGCCAAACCTCCATGTTCTGCATCTCTTCCTGCAAGTGTACTTTTATATAAACCAGCTCCGGTACCGTACAAAAGCGCCTGTGAAATTACCTGACCACCATAACGGAAGTCTACAAGAACATTCAAACTAAGATTATTGTAGGTAAAGGTGTTGATAAAACCGCCAACAGCTTTAGCCTGGATGTTACCCATCTTCACCTGTTTATCAAAATTGATATCATAATAACCATCAGAATTGATGATGTATTGACCTTTTGCATCTACTTTGCGTTTGTAGCCGACAATATCACCGGCGGGCTGACCAACCTGCGAAACAACTAACAAGGATCCATTATCCAAATTTGCACTGGTCAGCCTGTCCAGGCCTGGCATTAATGAAACAACTTTATTCCGGTTGAAGGCTATATTTAATCTTGAATCCCATTGGAAATTATGCATTTTAATGGGTGTACCATTTAATGAAAGTTCCACACCATAGTTGCGAAGTGTACCGACATTAACCAGCACACTGCTTGCGCCTGTGGATGAAGGAATGGTCAATCCGAGAACCTGGTTCACAATTTTATCATTATAATAAGACACATCAAATCCGAACCGGTTATTAAACAATTTAGTTTCCCAACCAAATTCTATTTCGTGCTTCTCTTCATTTTTCAGATTTTGATTTCCATAACTTGAAGCCGGTGGATATAATAGCGGTATGCCATTTACATTTCCGGAAGTATAAATGATATTGGATGTATAGATATCCGGAGGATTACCTACTATACCCCACGCAGCTCTTAATTTAGAATAAGTAACAAAAGCCGGTAAATGAAATGCATTACTCAATTCAAATGCACCACTTACTCCCGGATAATAGAACACATTATTTCCCGGAAATAATGTAGAAGTACGCTCCTGGCGAATGGTTCCTTCCACAAACAAATAATTATTAAAATCCAGATTCAAAATTCCAAACAATCCGTCTTTAAGCAGTGTTCTTCTCGATGAAGTGCCAGGAGTCGGTGTATTCTTTGAAGCGCTGAGACTATACCAGTTTTCAGTCGTTAAGCCTCCTGAGGTACCGGCTCCGGTATAGCGGTAATCTTCCTTTCTTGCCTGGTAACCAACAGAAGCAGTGAAACTAAGGTCATTCGTTATTTTATTTTGATAGGATAACAATAAGTCACCATAAGAATAATTGTATCTATTGGAATTGGTACCATAATATCCGGATTCTCCGAAGGCAATTGGTTGAGTACTTGGATCTTTTTCTTCCAGGTAATACCCTGTATAATCGGTACCGATTCGGCCTCTGAAATTAAGTCCTTTGAGAATATTGTAATTAAGAGTAGCAGAAGCTATCAAACGATTCGTTGTTTCATCGTAGCTATTCGCCAGTTGATTCCAAAGAAAATCAAGGAAATCTTTTGCCCTGATGTTATATTTAAGTGCTTCTGCAGGGTCTAAAGTCGTGTTATTATAATCAACCCATTTATATCCTTTGGAAGTTTTGTATTTGTCAAAATAAAGGCTCATATAGTCCACCGGACTGAAAAATCCTCCATAATTATTGGTCAGATAATAAATTTGTCTGGGTCTATTGTGTGTTTTTTCATTGATATAACTAACTACAACATCCGTGCTCAGCTTCGGTGTAATGTGATAGGTTGTATTCAAATTGAATGTATTTTTTTCATCTTTTCCTCCTATTTGAATTCCTTTATAATCATTGCGGGTGTATGAAAACCGATAATTGTATTTGCTTGAAGCATTGCTTAATGCAATATTCTCAATGGAACTGACCCCTGTTCTGTAAAACGCTTTCCAATTATTGGGTTGCGAAACATAAGGACGCATCTGGCCATCCCACCAATAAACTTCCCTGCCATCTACTTTTGGACCAAACTGTCCATAAGCCCGAAAAATAGGATATTCCACGTCCTTACCATCTACTGTTTTATGAATCCAGCCCGAGTCGTTGGCACCAAATGCCTGCATATTTGTTGCCCGATCATATCCCGGTCCATACTCTGTTTGCAGATCCGGAGTTACCGAAACCTGTTCTATATTAGTCGATAAATTCAGATCCACTCCTAGGCCTTTGGATCCGGCACCGTTTTTTGTGGTGATTACGATCACACCGAAGTTTGCGTCAGAACCATATAAAGCAGACGCTGCAGCTCCTTTTAAAATATTTATGCTGGCAATATTTTCCGGGTTAATATCTAACAATCCATTTCCGTTCAAACGTTGATTACCTCCCCAATAGCCATCATCGTTTGCATCTCCGTTTCTGATTACTACTCCATCCACCACTAGTAATGGTTGTCTTTGATATCCAATAGAATTAATACCGCGAATTTGAATCCCGACTGCGCTGGTAGCGCCTCCAGGATTTGAACTAATGGTAACGCCAGGCGCTTTACCATATAATGCTGAAGCAAAATTTGTAGGTGATGTTCTTAAAATTTGTTTTGAAGTTACTTCTGTTGTAGCATATCCAATTTTTCGTTCTTCTCTTTTAATACCAAGGGCGGTTACAACTACACCCGTTAGTTCTGTGTTTTTTGGAATTAGTGCAACTTCAATATTGTTTTTTCCCGCGATGGCCACTTCCTTGGAATTGTAGCCCACTATGGAAATTTCTAAAGTAGCATTCGGTGCTGCTTTAATGGAAAACTGTCCATTGGCATCAGTAGTGGTTCCATTTTTAGTTCCCTTCTCAAGAACAGTTGCTCCGGAGACCGGGTCGCCTTTATCATTATTTACTATACCTGTTATTGTCGTTTTTTGTGCGAAGGCAAAAGCTGCACAAAAAACAAACAATACAAATAGCAACAATTTTTGTGTAATCTTTTTCATTGCAATTTTTTTTGTTTTAATAGATAGGGTTTTGATGTGTGTGTATTTTTTTAAATTTTAAACTGTTTTTAAAGTATTTCGTTGCACTAAACCGATTCTCTCATAATTTTCCATCACCAGGGCCGCGGCTCCTATTAAATCCACTCTACGGCCAAAGGTTGAAATTTTGATTTGGGTATCTTCAGAGATTTTTGGAATGCAATGTTCATTGATAGCCTGCTGAATAGGGGCGAGCCACAATTTTCCGGCAGCAGCTCCTCTGCCACTCAATATGATCAGTTCGGGATTAAATAAGGTGATCAGAATGGCTATTCCTAAGCCCAGGTTATAGCCGGCTTCTGAAAAAAGCTCAACCGAAAATGTATCTCCTTTTGAAGCTGCTTCCATAATAGCCTGGCACGACTGTTCCACATGCTCGAATGAAAGGTTTTTCAATACGGACATTCTGCCTTTCTCCAATCCTGCAATCGCTTTTTCTATAATTGCCAACAATGAAGTTTCTGTTTCAAGGCAACCGGTTTTACCACAGCTGCATATTTTTTTGTTGTCTTTAAAAACGGGAATATGACTGAATTCGCCGGCAAATCCATTGTGGCCACGAAACAGTTGCCCATTCAGTATCATTCCCAAGCCTACTCCCCAACTAATGTTAACTACCATCACATTTTTATGTCCTTTCGCAGTTCCCAATCTCATTTCTGCAAGGCCAATCAGGCTGGAATCGTTGTCGATCAATACCGGAAGCCCTAGTTCCGACTCCAGGTATTCAACAATATTTGTATCGTCGGTGAATAAAAATGAATGGTTAATCCCCTTTTTAACATCTACAAAACCAGGCATGCTAATTCCTATTCCAATAATTTTATCTTTAGAAATCCCCGATTTATCAATAAAAGAAATTAAGGAATCTTTAAGTTCCACTAACGCCTGCTCATTATCTTTTAATGGAAGTTGAATTTTCTCAATTTCTCCAAGAAGATTATTGTGCAGATCCAATATCCCGATCTTTGTGATCAACTGATCCATTGCGACGGTAACAATGTAATTCAAATCATTTTTCAGAGAATACATCTGAGGACGACGGCCTCCTGTTGAATTTGCGTAGCCGGTTTCTATTACGCTTCCTTCTTCAATCAATTCATTTAAAAAGCGTGTTGTAAATGGAAGGCTTTTGTTGGTTAAAATACTTAAATCGGCACAAGACAACATCTTTGAAAAATAAAGATGTTTTTTGAGTTGTCTTTTAAAAGTATTTTGTTTATCAAGCATAGCTAATGCAATTAGTCTAGAAACTTTTTAAATAGTTTCACAAAGTAATAACACTTTATAAACAAATCATACATCGATTTTACCATTTTCTTCTTTTAAATAAACATCCTTAGATTTTTTGTAAACTGAAAAACCAGAAAAAGCATTTATTTATTCTTTGGCTGCATTTAAAATACTTCCTTTGCTAATGAAAACCAGTAAGATGAAAAGAGAAGAAACGCCGCGTTCAGTCGGCAAGTCGTATTCATTTTTTGAGGATGTCTATGATGTTGTTCGTCAAATTCCAAAAGGACGCGTTACGTCATTTGGCGCAATTGCGAATTACCTTGGTACAAAAAGTTCCGCACGAATGGTCGGTTGGGCAATGAATGGTGCACACAATGCTACTCCAAAAGTTCCCGCGCACAGAGTATTGAACCGTAATGGCATGCTAAGCGGAAAAGCTCATTTTGCCACACCGACATTGATGGAAGAATTATTATTAAAAGAAAAAATAAAAGTAGAAAACGACACGGTGGTTGAGTTTGAGAAATTATTTTGGGATCCTGCGAAAGAGCTAAAAATATAGAGATGACGGGCATAACGGTAAACGCCTTTCATGAAAATATAAATCTCTCTTATTTGTTCGTTTGCTGAAAAATAAATCTGCGATAATTTAATTGTAGTAAGGACTAATCAATAAATACACTGCGACTCCGCTAATAGCCACATAAAACCAGATTGGCCACGTAATTTTTGCAAGTTTTTTATGCTTTTCATAATCACCGCTCAGGGCGCGATAAGCTGTAAATAAAATAAAGGGTAGAATAATGCCGGCAAGCGGAATGTGTGTAAGCAGGATAAAATAATAAACATACCTCAAAGAACCGGCAAGGGTTTTTTCATCCAGACTTACTATTCCATCATGATTGAGATCTCCAAATTTGGTTTCACCGCTTAACAAATGATGGCAAACATAAGAGATTAAAAAAAGTACGGAAAGAATGATGGCAGTAAGCATAATCCTTTTATGAAGCACATACTTTTTTGATTTTACCGCAATCAAGGCCAAAACCAATAAGATTGCAACGATTGAATTAATAACAGCGTTGAATGCAGCAAAAATATGAGGGTCAAAATTAATCGGAACATTCAGTTTGGCGCCCGAAAGAAAAGCAATTCCAATAAACACAACGATGGAAACCAACCAGATCAGGATCCGGGCCTGACGGTCATCCTTTTTTAAAACAGGCTTTGGAAAGTTATATCTCTCATCCATCAGGGCGTGCTGGTTTTTCCTTTTAAAAGATCACTAAAAAAATCTCCGAAGGTTCTTTTCTTGTCTTTTTCTAGCATAAGCAGGGGAATATCCCGCACCAGCTTAGATTGAGCAACAGAATCCAATCCGTTGAACCAGCCCCTTACAACCCGCTCTTTATCCAGGAGGAAAAAATTTTCTGTATGAACAAAAGCGGTGTCAATATTGACGTCGGCCACACTTGCTTTTATTTCATGAAGCGCGAAATTATAAATACTGTCCCTGTTGCCCGTACCCAACCACCAACTATCCGGATTTACATCAAACTTTTCGGCCCATTTTCTTAATTGGGCAACAGAGTCATGTTTCGGATCAATTGAAATGGAAACAAACTGGACAATAGAATCATTATTTGGGAAAGATTTCTGTAATTTTTTCATTGATTTTGCCAATTGCGGGCAAATGGTAGGACAATGCGTAAAAAAGAAATCAAGAACAATAATTTTTCCTTTCAGATCATCAAGGGAAACCTGTTGTCCCAGCTGATTGGTAAAGTGCAGGTTGCTGACATGATGCCATACAGTATCATAAGTGGTTTTACCATTTTTTTGAATCACATTTACACTATCGTAGAAATAACGCTGAGGCATTTGCACTGCCCCGGTACTGTAGTAACTTACCAACAAATAACCGGTAAGGGGCAAAAAAATTGCAACAAGGAAAGCTATAAAAGATTTTTTGTTCATGCTTTTTCTAAATGCAAAATTAGCCATTGCAAAGGGCAATAGCTAATTTAAAAATGTTTAATGTAAGTGAAAAAATCTAATCGAGTTTCTTTTCCTTTTTTTCTGCAGGTGCTTCCAGTGGTACATTGTGATATTCTTTTGGCTGAATGTACTTTCTGCTGCCGGCATCAGTATTTCTTAGATTTTTGAAAGATGCGCCATCAGCAATAAAGGCGGTGATAAACCAAATAAATAGTGTAGCAGGGATCGCGAGCGTTAAAATAAGCTGGCGTACTTCATCACCCAGGTGCATGAAAATTGAAATAATATAAAACGCTTTTGCGAGGGTAAGGATACAAATAACACCCTTGATCATCAACACCAAAAGGTTGCTATAATCCGGATTCATTTCAATATAATAAATGGTCAACCCAAGAGCAAGTTCGATGATTGTAAGTATCAATAAAACCCAAAATGCTTTCCATATTCTTTTTACATGAGCCACATCGGCTTCGGTAACCGGTAATTGTGTTGTTATTTCAGCAGACATAATTTTTTCTTTAAAGTCAATTAAATAGTTGAGTTATTATTTTTATAATCAGATAAGATAAAAGCAAAGGAATACAAATACCCAAACTAAATCTACAAAGTGCCAGTACAATCCGGCTTTTTCGATCATTTCGTAGTGGCCGCGTTTTGCAAAATCACCTCTTTTTGTTTTTATGAGCATTACGATATTTACGATCACTCCCGTAAATACGTGAAAGCCATGAAATCCTGTGATGCCGAAGAAATAGCCTCCGAATGCAACAGGACCAGGGGTGGCTACCCAGTGTCCATTATGCATTACCATTGGCCCCCATGGATTGTGGCTTACTGTTGTTCCCCATTTTTCAATTACACCGTTTACCAACACTTCATGTTGACCGGTTATCAATCCTGTCCATTCATAAGCCTGGCATCCTAAAAATGCAAGGCCGCCTAATATCGTCAGGAATAGCCATTTTTCAACCGCCTTCTGATTCATTTTATGTCCTGCGTGAACCGCCAAAACCATCGTTACAGAACTGAAGATCAGAATAAAGGTCATCAGACTAACGAATGCCAGGGGCAGGTGTGCTTCGGTAAAAGGGAATTCATTGAACACATAATTATGATCTACCCAATTGTTCAAACTAAAACGAATGGATCCGTACGAAATTAAAAATGCACCGAAAGTAAATGAATCACTCATGAGAAAGAACCACATCATTAGTTTTCCATAACTTACATTAAAGGGGCTTCTTCCGCCTGCCCACATTTTAGTTTTTGTTTTTGCTATCGCCGTTTGCATTTATTGTCAGGTTAAAAGGTTAATCAAAAATAAAATTACTTGTTTTTGTTTGTTTACTGTCACTAATTAATTTGTCGAACATCATTACCAGCTTTCATATATTCTTTTAGAAACTTATCTTATCAGCAGTAAAAAAAACAATAAATAAATCCATAAAAGATCTACAAAATGCCAGTATGTGTTCATCAGATCAATGTAGATCTGATTATAATTTTTGCGTCTTCTGCTAAAAGCTTTTAAATACATAATTACCAAAGCCACCACGCCTGCCAATACATGAACTGCGTGCAATCCCACAATGATGTATAGAAAAGAAAACGAAACATTGCGGGTCAGTGTAATGCCGCTTGCCCAAAGTTGCTTAAAACCCAGATATTGCAACAACACAAAAGCTATCCCCAAAATGGTGGTTGCAAAAAGCCATCTTTTGTAGTGCCTCATCTCGCGGTTAATAAACGCTCTGCGACTGAGGATAATAGTCACACTACTCAAAACAATTACCGCGGTTGAGTAATAAAAAATAACGGGGATATCAAACGTGAGCCAGTTTGCCTGGTTTCGCTTTACAATATAAGCGCTGCTTAATCCGGCAAACATCATCACAATGCTCGCACATCCCGCCCACATAATAAATTTCAGTGGGTGTATTATTTTTTTTTCCTGCTTCATCACTGCAATCATACGAACCTTATTTTCAAAACAAATTAAATATTTTAATAATTACCATCTATACTTTATCCAATAATAAAGCAAGAAAAACGATCATCAGGTAAAAATAGGAGCTGAACATCACTTTGCGTGCAGCGGCCACATTCATTTTTATTACCAGGTTTATACTTACATATACCATCCAAAAATTGCATAAAAGCAAGATCCAGAAAGCGAGAATACCGCTGATACCAAAATAGTAAGGCAACATACCAACGGGAACCATCAGCATTGAGTAGATCACAGTCTGCATGGCTGTAAATTTAGTAGGTCCTTCTTCACTTGGTAATAATTTGAACCCCGCTTTTTGATAATCTTTATGCGCTACCCACGCAATTGCCCAAAAATGAGGGAACTGCCATAAAAACTGAATTGCGAATAAAATATATCCGCCATAATTAAAAAAAGTGTGCGTTTCGCCGGTAGCCAGTGTACCCTGGAAGGTTGCAAAAGGACTGATCAGACCCGTACCTGCCACCCATCCAATCAAACAAGGCAGTGCACCCGGGAAAGCTCCTACCAAAACGGAAACAGAATTTACTCTTTTTAAAGGCGTGTAAATAAATGCATACAAGAATAAACTGAACAATGAAATAATCGCGCTTGCAAAATTGAACCAATACCACATAATGATAATTCCAACAGCGCCGGTTATTATTGCGAATGTCCAGGCTTCATTTACAGTCATTCTTCCGGCAGCGACAGGCCTGTCTGCGGTTCTTCTCATTAAGGCATCTGTCTTTCTTTCCACTGTTTGATTAATCGCATTAGCAGAGCCGGTAACACACATTCCTGCGAAAAACAATAAGATAACTGATGCCAGGTTGAACTGAATATTTGGCGCCAGTAAATAGCAAACCACACAGCTAAACACTACCATAAAGCTTAAAGTGAACTTGATTAAAACAAAATAATCCTTCACTTTGCTGGCAAGTGTGTATGAAACTGATTGAGGCATTATAGTTGCCGTTTTATCCATCAAAAAATTCTTTTTAAAAAAAGCCCTGAATTAACAGGGCTATTGATTCAGAAAAATATTATCCTTAATAAATTGTCTTTTTACCCTCAATGATTGCTTTCCTGTGCACCAACCGGTTCAGTCTGAGCAATGAAATCTCTTCCATCTTTACCATAATCATAAGGCCACCTGTGTACTTCCGGAACTTCGCTGACCCAGTTTCCATGAGGCGGATGAACAGGTGTTGTCCATTCGAGCGTAGTAGAGTGCCATGGATTTTTATTCCTTTCCGTTACTTTTCTTCCTTTGTACATGGAGTAGAAAAAGTTGAAGATAAATAAAAACTGGGCTGCAAAAACCACGATTGCAGATACGCTTATAAATTCATTGAGGCCGGCAAACATTTTAAAAGACTCCCAATTGCTGAAATCATAATAACGCCTTGGCATACCGGCTAGTCCTTCATAGTGCATGGGCCAGAAAATGAAATAAGCGCCGACCATGGAAATCCAGAAGTGTATATAGGCAAGTGTGTTATTCATAAATCTGCCAAACATCTTCGGATACCAATGATACACACCGGCAAACATTCCAAACATAGAAGCCACACCCATTACCAGGTGGAAATGGGCAATTACGAAATAAGTATCATGCAAATGAAGATCCAGTGCTGAGTTACCAAGCCAGATACCTGTTAAGCCGCCGGAAATAAATAAACTTACAAAGCCAATTGCAAACAACATGGCCGGCGTGAAATGAATATTGCCCTTCCATAACGTGGTCAGCCAGTTGAACACCTTTATCGCTGACGGAACGGCAATTAGCAGCGTAAACAGGACAAAGAAGGAACCGAGAAACGGATTCATGCCTGAAACGAACATATGGTGCGCCCATACCAGGAACGAAAGAGAAGCAATAGCGAAGAAGGAACCTACCATCGCCATATAGCCAAAGATCGGCTTTCTTGCATTTGTCGAAATTACTTCAGAAGTAATTCCCATTGCGGGAAGCGCGATAATATAAACCTCCGGATGACCAAGGAACCAAAATAAGTGTTGGAATAGGATCGGGCTTCCACCTTCGTTAGGCAAAATCTTGCCCCCGATTACAATATCACTTAAATAGAAACTGGTACCGAGGTGGCGGTCAAATAATAATAATACTACCGCAGATAATAAAACGGGGAATGTAAGCACACCCAGAATAGCTGTAAACATAAAGGACCACACGGTCAGCGGTAACCGTGTCATGAACATTCCCTTGGTGCGCATATTCAATACTGTCGTTATATAATTCAACCCGGCCAGCAGCTGCGAAACAATAAATAAGGCAATACTGGTTAGCCAGAAGTCCATTCCTCCTTTTGAACCATCCATAGCACTTCCCAATGCGCTCAGTGGAGGATAGATCGTCCAGCCACCACTTGCAGGGCCCGTTTGTAAAAACAAAGAAGAGAACATTACAATAGAAGCTAAAAAGAAAAACCAGTAAGAAAGCATATTCAGAAACGGCGAAGCCATGTCTCTTGCACCCACCTGTAACGGTATCAGGAAATTAGAGAATGTGCCACTCAGACCGGCAGTAAGCACAAAGAACACCAAAATGGTTCCGTGCATCGTTACCAGCGCATAATAAAATTCCGTGTCAAGTCTTCCACCTTTCGCCCAATGGCCGAAAATGTCTTCCAGGAATGGAAAGGTTTGATCCGGAAATCCCAATTGTAAGCGGAAAATAACCGAAAAAAATCCACCAATCACTGCCCAGATGATTCCCGTCAATAGGTATTGCTTGGAAATCATTTTATGATCCTGGCTAAAAATATATTTGGTGATAAAACTTTGATGGTGGTGTTCGTGGATAGCATGTCCGGCGTCGTGTACAACCAATGGCTTTTCATGCAAAACTTCTTCGTTGTTCATAATGATATTTTTTTAAAAACCCTTGCGGTTATTGTTGTTATATTATTGACCCTGATGATTTTCGAGGGCTACTGTTTTAGTTGAATCTGTGGTTGTGGTAAGAAATTGTTTGGCTCTCAGATATTCAGGCCTTTGCTTGATCCACCACTCATTAAATTCTTTTTGTGTTTCCACAACGATTACACCACGCATGGTAAAATGGCCTTTACCACACATCTGATCGCAACTTATTTCATAAACAAAATCAGCATTCCCGGTTTTCTTTGCCATTTCTTTGGTAGTAAGTATCGGTGTAAACCATAGTGTAGTAGGTGTACCCGGAACCGCATCCATCTTTAAGCGGAACTGAGGCAAACCAACATCATGAACCACGTCCTGTGAATTGATCACCAATTTCACCGGGCGGTTTACCACCACATGCATGGTAGTAGGCACGTGCACATCATCATGGCTGGCTGCATCTGAAAAATCAACACCAAGCGGATTATCTTTGGCAGCATCGGTTAGCTTATAATTCTTTCTTCCGAGTATTCCATCTTTTCCGGGGTACCTCATTTCCCAGCCAAACTGGTGGCCGGTAATTTCGATTACCTGTGCATTTTTTGGCGCATCCGCAGTAAATTTAAACCAGTATTTTAAACCAAAAACTACCAGGATTGTAAGTGTTATCGCTGGTACGCCTGTCCAAATGATCTCTAATTTATTATTATGGGTAAAGTAATAAGCTTTTCTTTTATCGCTTTCCTGGTATTTGAAGGAAAACCAAAACAGCAAAATCTGGGTAATGAAAAATACAATTCCTGTAATTACAATCGTAATCCACATCATCGTGTCGATACTATTTCCTTCTGACGAACCTGCTCCATGAGGCAATAATGTTTTAGGATATAACAATTCATTGCACCACCACACTCCTATTAAGCCTAAGATCAGGAAGGCAATCATTAAAAATCCATTGATCTTATTGTTTTGTTTGCGGGATTTTTCTTCTCCTTTCAGAATGCTTACATATTCACTTGCCTTGGAGATCTGGAATATCACCAGAAAAATAAGCACAACTATCGCTATCAAAAAAAAGGTATTCATGTTACTTTATTTTTTCCTCATCCGCACAAACGGATCTTTAAAAATTTATAAATACAATATTTAAACCTGTCTTAATAATCAAAACTGTCTAAACTGTAATTGCTGTATCAAGAGCACTTAGCTTATCCAGGAACCAAAGGTAAGTTTAAAGGCGCTATCCTTCAGCTGCAATTTTGACTGCTTCTTCTATTAATTTCCTGTTTTCTGTTTTTAAACAATATGAATAATACTTTCTTTTATAAAAGGATTATTCTTTGGTGTCATCGGCACTTTCGATGCAAACCTGTTTACTCCCCACATAATCAAACCAACAAACCCCAATGGAATTCCAAATTCAAACCAGCTCAGATGCGGATGCTGTGCTACCGTTCCGGGCATTACCATTTGGTAAAAATCTATCCAGTGACCGAAAATAATCAGGATACACATGAAGGTTACGATAAAATAATTTCTTTTCGTTGCCCGTTTCATAAAAATTAAAATGGGCGCCACAAAATTCAAAACCAGGTTGAGATAAAACAACCCTTCATACGGGCCCTGCAACCTCACTTTAAAATAAATTGTTTCTTCCGGAATATTTGCATACCACTGCAACATGAACTGCGCAAACCATAAGTATGTCCAGAAAATTGAAAAGGCAAACATGTATTTTCCCAGGTCCTGGATGTGTTCTTTGGTAACAAATTCAAGCTGGCCACGATTTTTAAAATAAATGACAAAAAGTGTTATTAAAGCGATACCTGATACGAAGGCGCTTCCGAAGGTGTACCAGCTGTACATGGTGCTGTACCAATGTGCATCAATGCTCATGAGCCACAGCCATGGAATGAGCGAGCCCATCGTAACTACAAAGAAAACCACATAATATGCCGAGATGCCGGACATTTTTTTATGAAACAACTTTGCGGTTTCATAATTCATCGGGCCTTCTTCATCAGACTTTAAACTAAGTGTGCGCAGTTTCCTGGACCAATAAGACCAAAGAAAGATGGTAAGAAGGGAATAAATTAAGTAAACCGCTGGATTCAAAAATCCTTTTTTTCCATTCAGAATTGCATCATGAGCCACTTCATTTTTGTTTAACCAGGGATAAATATCACCGCGGTGGCCTAAAACAATGCAAAGAAAAATAATCATGGTAATCACACCCATAATAGGAACTAAGGAAGATACAGCTTCTGTAACTCTGCGGAACGCTTCCTGCCATCCGCTCATCGCCAAGGTATTAATAACAATAAAAAAAGTAGCGATATTTACAAGCATCAGCCAGAAAATACTGTTTTGAAGTAATACTGCCCAAAAACGCGTGCCGTTCACATTCTCGCCGTGTGCACCGGCAGCAGGATTCAAAAATATGATTCCAAGAATAAGTGTTAATCCCCCTACAATCATCAATCCGGTTGACCACTTTTTATATCCCGATGGTGTTACATATTGATTGTCCATTAAAAATTATTTTTTGTATAAAACTTTTATTTAAACTTTATTGAATACTTTATTTAGCTGCTGTCGAATCACTGCTTCCTGACGCGCCTGCTTTTGTTGAATCTGTCGCTGCTGCAGAACCGCCGGCACCTGCCAACTGATGCTGCTTCACATACTGAATAACCATCCATCTTTGTTTGCGCGTCAATTGCGACGCATAACTTCCCATATTTCCTTTTCCGTAAGTTACAGAATGGAACATGGTTCCAACCGGCATTTTCACATATTGGGCCAGGGTCAGATTTGCTACTGCGGGCACTTTCCCACCGGTGGCTAACGGGCCCTGTGCATTCATGCCTTCTCCATGGCATATGGCACAATTGATGTTAAACAACCTGGCTGCTTCTTTCATTTGATTAGAATCCAGCGGTGGGAGCGGATCTTTAATCTGGGCGCTCATCCTGTAACCATTTGTATCATTGGGTAAAGGATAAGGAAAAAGATCGCCCCTTCTGATGGTTCCTTCTACCGGATATGGAACATAATTCACGTTTTCTTTTGCAAGGTCGTTAGGAGCGTAAGCTTCGTAGGCACGGCTATAGGCCATATCGGGCATGTAAGTTCTTCCCGGATCCCGCTTGTTTCCGCAACTATCCATTATAGTGACTATGCCTATGATCATCACAAACGATAAAATAATTCTTATTTTTTTCATATCTAAAAATCCGGTTTAGAATTTTTTTAATAATTTTTTTTAACCCGGTAAAGGTCTCTGTCACATCCAGCCAGTCAACAAATAACCCAGATCCCTGTTTTACTTTCTTTTATTTTCATTCTTTTAATTCATCTACTGCAGCAAAAGAACAAATACATCAAATTCTTATTCTCAATACATTCTTTACAAAGCAGCAAACGAACAAATGAGCCAGATTCCTGCTTTAAAAATTAATCCCCTACTCCAACTTCTTCTGTCCTGTATAATTTTTGTTCTTTGTCGTACCTGCCAAACCACCATCCTTCTTCAGCTTCCTGCGTATTAATTTCTATTGCCCCATTTTGAGCCAGGAAACTTTCAATTTCAGCGGTATTTGAACTATCGTTGCATTCAATTACCATGGTCAGAAGGTCATCAGTTGAACGAAGATTGAAATGATGTTTCTTAACGCCGGGCATCATTTTGCAAAGCCAGCAAAATGTCCAAACCATTCCCACTGCTGAGAATAATACGGTAAGCTCAAAAGTAATGGGAATAAAAGCCGGCAAAGGAAAATGTGGTTTTCCACCAATGTTCAAAGGCCAGTCTGTTGCAAATATCCAACCCATACCCGCCAGAGCCGTGGTGGTTCCTGTAATTCCGTATATAAATCCCATGGTATGCAAGCTTGTTTCCCTCAACCCCATAGCCTTATCCAGTCCGTGAATGGGATAGGGTGTATAGACATCATGGATCTTATAACCCGCCCTGCGCACATTCTTTACGGCAGGGAATAAAACCTTTTCGTCTTCGAAGGAACCTACTACAAATTTTTTAATCATATTCTTGGGCCCTGCAAGGGTATTTTAATTAATAATAGCTTTTCATTTATCTATACAATCGTTTATCATCAATGAGCATGCTCCATTTCTTCTTCATAAAATTTATCCGTACTCATTTCTTCCAGGTCGGACATTTTATCTTTATAATTTTCACCGCTTGTTTTCAAAATCGCCTTAATTTCTGCCACTGCGATAACCGGGAAGAATTTGGCAAAAAGGAAATAACAGGTAAAGAACAACCCGAATGTTCCGAGGTAGAATCCAATCTCCCAGATGGTAGGGCTATAGTAAGTAGTCCAGGATGAAGGGAGGTAATCGCGATAAATAGAAGTAACAAAGATCACAAAACGTTCAAACCACATTCCGACATTGATCAAAATAGACATGAAGAAGGTGAACAGCACGTTTCTTCTCAATTTTCTTGACCAGAAAAGCTGAGGGGATACCACGTTACAAAAGATCATTCCATAATATGCCCAACCATAAGGGCTGAAAATATTCACCCTGTTTTCACGGAAAGCCCACCATTCGTAAGGGTTCATACTGTACCATGCCACAAATAATTCGGATAAATAAGCACATCCCACCACAGACCCGGTAAGAACAATAATCTTGTTCATCGCCTCAATATGGCCGATGGTAATGTAATCTTCGAGGTGCAGCACCTTCCGGGTGATAATCAATAAAGAATTTACCATGGCGAAGCCGGAAAACACCGCACCGGCAACAAAATATGGCGGAAAGATGGTTGTATGCCAGCCAGGGATCACTGAGGTGGCAAAGTCAAAGGACACGATCGTATGTACTGACAATACAAGCGGTGTTGCCAACCCGGCCAAAACGAGGGCAAGGCTTTCCTGGCGCTGCCAGTGCTTCGTACTACCTGTCCAGCCAAAAGAGGTGAGGCCGTAGAACATCTTTCTGAACTTTGTTTTTGCACGGTCGCGGATAGTAGCCAGATCAGGCAAAAGGCCGGTGTACCAAAACAATACAGAAACGGTAAAATAAGTAGACACCGCAAATACGTCCCATAACAGAGCGGAATTGAAGTTGGGCCAAACCGGACCACGTGTATTTGGGTATGGGAATAAGAAAAACGCGTCCCACACACGTCCAACGTGGAAAACCGGGAACATACCTGCACACATTACCGCGAAGATGGTCATCGCTTCAGCTGCCCTGTTTACCCCTGTTCTCCACTTCTGCCCAAATAACAAAAGGATCGCTGAAATCAAGGTACCTGCGTGCCCGATACCAATCCACCAAACGAAGTTTGTAATTGCCCAACCCCAGCCAACGGTCCTGTTTACATTCCATTGACCAATCCCATAAGCCACTTCCCTGTAAACGGAATAAACACCAAATAGCAAAAGCGCAAGGGCAATTGAAAGGCCAATCCACCAAAGCCGGGTTGGCTTGGTTTCAAGAGGGCCGATGATATCCTCCGTTACCTGATGATAAGTTTTATCGCCATCAATTAATGGTTCGCGAAGCTGGGATTCGTATTTTAATAATGACATACTCTTATTAGCTTTTTGCCACAGTTTACATCTGTGAGCTTATTAAATTTATTGATTCTAAATTTTTTCTTTTGTGCTGCCCACTTTTCTATCCGTATTTCTTACTTTAGTAAGATAGTTGATATTAGAAAGTGTATGCAACTGCTCCAGCACATAAAATTTCCTATGTGTCTGTTCGTCATTTCTTAACCTGGCAATCTTACTGTTGTCATCGTTCACATTTCCAAATTCAATAGCATGAGTAGGACATGCCTGCATGCAAGCTGTTTTTACTTCCTGGTCCTGTAAAGGGCGGTCTTCCTTCTTAGCATTGAGTTTTCCCTGTTGCAAACGCTGGATACAAAAAGTACATTTTTCCATCACCCCTCTTGCACGAACGGTTACATCCGGATTGAGCACCATACGAGTGAGGTCTTCGTCCAGGTTTGTGGTCACATCAGAGATGATTCCACGCTGGTTATCAGGGAAGCTATCTGCCCCGTTCCAATCTGCCCAGTTGAACCTTCTCACTTTATATGGACAGTTATTGGCGCAATATCTTGTTCCAATACAGCGGTTGTAAATCATTTGATTTAATCCTTCACTGCTGTGGTTGGTAGCTGATACCGGGCAAACGTTTTCGCATGGCGCATTATCACATTGTTGGCAAAGCATTGGCTGGAAAACGATATCCGGATTTTGCGGATTGCCTGTAAAGTAACGGTCTATGCGGATCCATTGCATATCATGATACCGGGAAACTTCGAATTTTCCAACGGTTGAAATGTTATTTTCGGCAACACAGGCGATGGTACAAGCGCTACAGCCAATGCAGGTGTTCAGATCGACGCTCATGCCCCATTTTATTCCCGGTTTATCGAAAGTTGGATATAAAGTGGCATCACGCGTGAAATTTTCTCCATAGGCCTTCAATTCTTCTTCTACTTCTTCATTCAGTTCGCCAGGATGGGCTATAAAATCTTTCAGCCGCGTTTCTCTTACTACAGGACGGCCTTCCGTAATATTGTGCGTTTGCGTTGTAGCAATGCGATAGGTTTTATCTGTTTTTTCTACCGTAACCGGCATTGAGTAAGCAATGTTTGTTCCATTCAAAAAAGTGAACGGATACATGTTCTTTCCGATTCCCTCTACTGCTGCACCAATGTATTCCCTTGTTTTGGTTTTATCATTGCTTTCGCGGCCATAGCCAAGAGCAACTGCTATTACGTTGGGATGGGTGCCGGGAATGATGATTATCGGAAGCTCAATTGGTTTTCCGTTTGCAGTAATTTTAATGACCGGTTTATCTACATGCACTTCATATTTGTCGGCACTGCGCTGATTAAAAATATCAATACCAAACAATTTCTTTCCCATATCCGGTGAAACCATTGCAAAATTGTCCCATGCCACTTTTGATATCGGGTCACTTGCTTCCTGGAGCCATGCATTGCTTGCGCGGTTTCCGTTTCCGATGCTTATATTCTGATACAAAACCATTTCGGTTTCGCCGCCTTTCATTGCATTTATTTTTGCTGCTGCATCTGTTACGTTACCGGTGAAAGCAACGGTACCTAAAGCAACCGGCGTTGTCGTGACCGGTTTTGCCGTATCAGCGGCAGGTTGCATTTTCGCTGCAGTAACAGCAGAATCTGAAGCAGCCACAGAAGCGACAGCGGCTGAAGTAGCCGATGTAAGGTTAGACACATTTACGGCAGTTGGCTGCGTCTTTATTTTAGAATTTTCTATTATTCCATCCTGTATAAATCTTTCATAATTATCGAGGCCGCCCAGTTTGCCGGTCCAATAATTTCTGAAATAGGTTTCATAATCAAGGGGGTTTCCTGAAAGTTTCAGGAGGGAGGATTCGAACTGCCTTGTTTTGAACAAGGGATGAATCAATGGCTGAAGCGCAGCTACATAACCGGTTTGCGGCTCTGCGTCGCCCCAGCTTTCCAGCCAATGATGAGACGGGATCACATATTTGCAAAGCTCGGTGGTTTCATCCATCTTTTCGCTGTAGGAAACGGTAAACGGGCATTTTTTCAGGCCTTCAGCAAAATGCTGTGCATCAAAATAGCTATAAACCGGGTTGGCACCATAAATAAGCAGTGCGCCCACATTTCCGGCATTCAGGTCTTGTGTAAGGGTGATCATATCGGCGTCAATTCCCTGCCGATAATTTACGGTTGTATTCCAGTCGATGGTTTTCCCATTGGAACCAATCGCTTCATTTATTGCATTTACAACAAGCTGTATGTTTTTGTCATTGCTTCCGCAAACCACCAAAGCTTCCCCCTTATGGGCCATCAATTCTGCAGCTGTTGATTTTACAGCCGTTGCCAGGTCTGCAGGTAAATTGGCAGAAGTACCACCACCCAATGCACCCAATAAGGCAAGGGCAACGGCCCCTGTTTCAGAAGGTTTGTGGATGTATCTTTCATCGGCGTTGGCGCCGGTCATACTATAAAATCCTTCAAACTGGATGTGCCTGCTCATGGAAGGATTCTTTTCATTGATCCTTCTGCCGGTTGCATATTGGTTTGCAAATACGACGGGGCTTATCCAGTTGCCCAGGAAATCTGCTCCGAGACTTACACTCACTTTTGCATTTTCAAAATGGTAAGCCGGAAGCGCTTTTTTCCCATAGGAAGCGAGATTTGCTTCGAGCATTCCGCTGCATGAAACCGCATCATATTGCACATGCCTGCTGCCGGGATATTTTGCTAAAAAATCTGCTATAATTTGCTTCCCTGTTATTGAGGTATAAGAAGAAGTAAGTAACACCAGGGGCTTGCCGGCATTTGCCTCCAATCCACTTGCCACCATTTTATCAATCGCTTCAAAAGTGGCTTCTTTTTTATTGGCCATCGGGTAGCGAAGGCGTGTGGTATCGTACAGATCCAAAACAGAAGATTGTACCTGTGCCGAAGTTCCTCCTTCTGTGAGTGAAGAAAGTTCATTTCCTTCTATTTTTATCGGGCGTCCTTCTCTTTGTTTCACTACCACGGGCACTACATCGCCATCACTTAAATAGGTAGAAGCATAATAATTTGGAACACCAGCTATCACATCATCCGGCTTGTGAAGAAAAGGGATGGCTTTGCGAACGGGCATTTCGCAACTTGCTGCAATGGCGGCAGCCGCAGTACTAAAGCCCATATATTTCAGAAAATCCCTTCTCGGCGTTTTGGCATTGAAAATATTTTCATTGCCCAGCTCTTCAAAAGGAAGTTCTTCCCTGAATTCATTCTTTGCTGCTTTGCTATTGGCATCGCTCTGGTTTAGTTCGCCAAAATTTTGCCAGTATTTTTTTTCACTCATATTTATCCATCCGCCTTTGGCGGATATTACCTCAGATCAAAAAGATCCAAGAAATGAACAATATTGTTTCTTTATGTTAAATATTAATAATGACATTTTCCACACTCAGTTCCACCGATCATCTGAACGGTAACGCTATCATATTTTTTATCCTTTATATCCTGGTGGAATTTTTCGTAAATGCTGTAAAACTTGTTTCCGTGGCCTTTGTTGTCATCAAACTGAACATTGGTAGTTCTGTGGCAATTGACGCACCATCCCATGCTGAGATCAGAAAACTGGGCCACTTCGTTCATTTTCTGAATTTCACCATGACATGTCTGACAAGCAACCTGGCCGACTTTTACGTGCTGAGAGTGGTTGAAATAAACAAAATCGGGGAGATTATGAATTTTAACCCATTCGATGGGTTTGCCGGGCTTGTCATACGTTTTTGTATCCGGATTCCAGCCTGCGTATTGATATAATTTCTGAATTTCATCATTGGCATTTACGGTAGTTCCATCTTGCCGTTTGATCGGTTCACCGGTATATTCTTTTACCGCCATATGGCAGTTCATACAAACGTTTACGGAAGGAATGGTGGCGTGTTTGCTATCCTGAGCGCCGCCATGGCAATACAAACAACTGATCTGGTTTACGCCGGCATGTACTTTATGGGAGTAATAAATGGGCTGGACCGGTTCATATCCCTGCTGCCGTCCCAGGCCCATCGCCCCCTCTACCAGCCAATAACCTGCAAAGATAAACAGGACAATGGTGATGAGCAGCAGATAAGCTTTATTGCGATAGAACGGAACCGGTGTCGGGGTTTTTTGACCTTCCTTTTCGTCAGTCAGTTTTTTGAGGTTGCTGTTTACCTGTAATAAGATCAAAGCCACAATGGCAAGGATCAAAGTAAGTAAGCCGTATAAAATGGTATTATCTGATTTTGGTGCTTCTGTTGCAGCAGCGCCGCCGGGTGTTGCTTTTGCCCCGGGAGCTTCATATTTATCGGCCCAATCGAGAATTGCGTCGATATCAGCCTTCGGTAAGTCCGGAAATGCAGTCATTACCACACCACCGTGTTCTCCCATCAACTTCTTGGCATAAGGATCCGTCTGCACCATAGAAGTGGTATTGGCAATCCATTTATAAACCCAATCCTTCGATGGTTCTCTTTCACGCGCGCCTTTTAACGGGGGACCTACATAATTTTCTAATGGTTTGTGACAACTTGCGCAGTTGGCTTTAAAGAGTGCCTCACCGTCAGCAGCATGGACTGCGTTTTGAGAGGAAACCAGAATAAGAAAAATGAGAACTGCGAATGTTTTAGTAAAAAGCCTTTTGACTATATTCATGACACTTGTTTACCTATCTTGAATTAATAGAATAATTTCCTTGTTGGCTGCAAAAGTAAGGAAGCGTGTTGACAAACAATTAACATTTTTAAATTTTTTTTCGGGAAGCGAAATTTTTGGAAGTAAAGTAGGCAACCGGCGATTTTGCTGACTTTCATAGGAAAGGAACACATTCAGTGCTTGCAAACGTTCCTGTTGAGTGGCAAAAATGCAGGATTGATGGTAACTGTGTACCAGTTGCCGCATGCCGTTTCCGGGCCATCCTCACAGGCTATAAAGATGTCGTCGCGGGATTACACCAAGGGTGTTGAAAGTCAATCAATATTTTCGGGAAGCGGAATTTTTTCCGGAATCGGGAATAGCGTAGAGGTACTATATATATAGCTTTCCTATGCCCTCCTTATACTCTCTTCATACTCTGCTCATACCCATTTTCCGTGGTTCGTGGCACACGAAACATCTCCTATTCTTGAAAGAGGTTGTTTAAAATATAAGCTTGCTATCCTCATCAGTATACTTTCATTATTTTCTTCGCCACCTTCCGGCAAAAATCCATAGTTAAGTCAATTTCCATTTCCTGGCCTGAAATGTCAAAAAGCCTTGAGGCAATTGTGTCACGTTTAGCTCCTGCCACTTTTAACTCATAGATTGAACGAACATAACTTCTGTATTCATCCCGGCATATGTGCAGGTCGTTCATTACAGAACAGCGATCTCTCCGCTAAAGATGCTGGTGGCTACTTCTCCTGTCTCAGAGATAAAGCCTACCCAGGTTTGAACCTGCAAACCTGTAAAGGCAGACAGGTTAAGGCTGCCTGCTTCTAAGCTGCGGTCAGGCCCCATATGCGTGTAAATGCATTGACGTATTTCCGGGCAATAGGCAACAAGAATTGACTTGTCTGTTGCCGCCGCTTTTGACACACCTGAATTGTCTGTCCAGGTGAAGTTGATAATTCCTCCTGCCGCCGCTGTTACCGCGGGATTAATGGCATTTGGAATATCACCCGGGCTTACCGTTATCATTACGTAGCTGATCCTGATTCAAAGACAGGTTAAGGCCAAAAGGAATTTTACAGGAAATGAACAAATCATCAAAATATTTATTCTACATTTAGCAGGTGATGACCAGCCGTTGAATCTCCGACCTGCGCGAACCCCTGTCCGTTGTATGCAATTCCCCTTTCTAATCCGGAGATCACTCCGGAGCCTAACGCTTTTGAAAAATATCGTGTTGATAGTAACTTAAAAACTTTAGTCAGAAACTAAAACAAGCGTTTATTCCTAAACAACCAAAATATATATTTATGCACCGCAGAACATTTATTAAAAATTCAACACTGACTGTTATTAGCGTTAGCGCTTTTGGAACTTTAAATTGGAATGGCAAAAACTTTGAAGGCGATACACCAACCACCACTGATATACTCGGGCCCTTTTACCGGCCAGGCGCACCGATGCGAACCGATCTCAGGCTTCCTGGTTCAAAGGGGACGCCGATCGTTTTAAAAGGGAAGATTTTCAGAGATGATGGCAAAACGCCTATAAATGCTGCGTTTGTAGAAATCTGGCATTGCAATGAAGACCAGCTGTACGACAACACCTCGGACGACTACAACTACCGTGGTGGACAAAGAACGAAAGCAGACGGGGCGTATGAATTTAAATCTATTTTGCCGGTTCCCTATAAGGCAGACCCCACAGATGAAAGATCCTGGCGGCCTGCTCATATACACATGAGGGTTTCGGTACCAAACGAACAAGACTTAATAACGCAGATCTATTTTAAAGGCGGTAGGTATGTCAACAGTGACAAATGGGCTTCGGCGCCACAAGCTGTAAACAGGATCCTGGCAATGCGTAAAAATAATTCCGGCGAAAATGAAATTATTTTTAACGTCGTGATGAGTAAGGAAATACCTCTTGACGAAAAAGTGTACGACAAGATTACCGGCCTTTATGAAGTTGACGATAACAATTTAATTGAATTTACCCAAAGCGATGATCTGCTGTTTATGAAACACAATGGAATGCTCCTGGCAAGTTTGAAATACATCGGCAATAACACATTTGAAGGTGGTATTGGCTATCCCAAGGCAACGTTTACGTTAGAAAAAGATGGGTCAGTAAAAGTGGTGGTCGTCCAGGAAACAACAACTTACCATGGAATTAAATTTCTGAAGTACAAATAAAGGTTCCGTTTTGATCTCAGTACTGATCATGTTCAGTTCTTTCGGAACACTTAATATTATCATACTTTCTTATTCCCGTGTATATTTCCGGATGGCGGAGACAGGCATATTTTTGAAGTCGCAGTTTCCATAAAGAAGTGTCCAGGTAATCAAGTTGGTTGAAAATATGTTTCTTATACGATCCGGTTAATAGAACGTATTGATAAATGTAGGAAGATTAATTTACTTCCATGACCGGCATCTTCCCAGACACTCATAAAGCAAAAGAAGAAATAAAGCGAATTTGTATTTTTCGTATCGCTTGTGAAAGAGTGCCCCGGCCTTCATACTCGGAATGGTTTCTTATTGTCCGTAGTTGAAAACATACGGACAGCAGTGTGTTTTGTATTTGAACATTCTACGGATATCCGGGCGAAATATTACGTTCCCAACTCTGCCATTTAAAAACACGTCTGTCACTTTACCCATCATCTTTTGATTTATTTACTTTATGTTACATCTAGTCCTATTGCCTGAACGCCTCTTACCTGTACCTGACCCGGTGCTCTACCGGTGCGCTATTAGCGCACGGGTAGAGCAGTTTAACGTTGGAAGGTATAAGGAAGGACTCTGGTTGGCATATGCATCGTGGTGTTTAGGTGTTTTA
>JBQCFI010000207.1:0-4988 GCA_051959325.1 Ginsengibacter sp.
TTGGATTTCTTTGTAATCCGTATTCAGCATCACTTTTATGTTTGGATGGTCCAGCATTTTTTCAAACATCCGCGTATATCCATACATTGGTATTGCCTGGAAAGAATCAGTGAAATAACGATCATCGCGGTTGCTTCTCGTGGGAATACGCGACGTTACAGAAGCGTCTAATTCTGAAGGATCGAGGTTCCATTGTTTCTTTGTGTATCCTTTAAAAAATTTCTCATACAATTCACGGCCTACTTTATTCACAACTACATCTTCTGAGGTAAGAATGCGCTGTTTTTTTTCTGCTTTAGATGCCAGGAAAGCATCTACTTCACTGCTGGATAAATTTAATCCATACAATTTATTAATGGTATTGAGGTTAATAGGAATAGGAACGAGCATCCCATCCACACTGGCGAGTACGCGATGTTCATAAGGCCTCCATTCGGTAAAGTTTCCGAGATATTCAAAAACCTCTTTGCTGTTTGTATGAAATATATGCGGCCCGTATTTGTGAACCAGGATGCCATCTTTATTGTAAAAATCGTACGTGTTTCCACCAATATGATTTCTCTTATCTACCAGCAATACTTTCTTTCCCGACTGTGATGCAAGCCGCTCTGCCAAAACACCTCCGGCCAATCCTGCCCCAACAATCATATAATCAAACATATACTTTGCTTTTATTGTTATTAATCATCGTTTTATTATTAATCATTGCTTTTCTTTCAAGTGCTTCGTCTATTAATTGCGACATTTTGTGCCAGGTTTTATTCCATGAAATATCTTTAAGAAATACATCTACTTTTTTGCTCCATGCTTCATTGTCCTCACTGTTCAAAATTGTTGTGGCAGCTGTAATAAATTCTTCCGGAGTATCCGCAATATGCACCAGTCCTTCTTTTCCATAAGGTGTTACTACATCGGTGATTGAAGTTGAAATGACCGGTTTTCCGCCGGCAAGATACTCAGGCGTCTTTGTGGGGCTGATAAATTTGGTAGACTCATTCAACGCGAAAGGAAGGATGGCCACATCCCATCCTGATAAATACGATGGAAGGTCTTTGTATTTTTTACTCCCGAGGTAATGAATGTTTTCCCTTTTGGGAAGGCTTGCCGGATTTATCTTTGTTACCGGCCCCAGGAATACAAATTGCCAGTCGGGCCGCAACTGCGATAATTGATCAACCAAAGGAATATCAAAACGTTCATCGATCACTCCATAAAATCCAAAACGCGGATGTGGTATAGCAGCCTGATCTGCCGGATCTTCTTTGAAATTGCGCGCCACATTAAAATGAGATTTATCAATACTGCTCGGGAAGGAATGAATGTTGTGATGCAAATGCCTTTTTGCTTTATATAAGCTGTGCCCGCCTGTAAACACCACATCAGCACGGCTTAGCAGGCACGCCTCCATTTCTTTTATTTGTGGTGGTGGCGATTTGAAGGCCGATAATTCATCCATACAATCATAAACCGTCAAAGAAGGATACAAATGATCGGTATAAGCAAGGGCCATAGGTGAATAATACCAAAGAATATATTTATGAATGTTGTTGGAATACATAAGGGAATCCAGCAAAGCTTTCAGGGTATGATTCCTTTTTTCAGCCGTTGTGTTTTTAGCAATATGCAAAACCACTACCCATAAATTAGCATTCTCATCCGACTTACTTATTTCATAATAATCAGACTCGGAATCAAAAACAGGCTCTTCAACTACAAACACCCTGTTATTGACAGCAAAACGGTTTAATAAATGCTGCGGACGTTGGTACACAAAATTCCACCTGATATGACAAAGACAAATAAGATCCATAAATTTTAAAAATTAATAATTAATAAAGCGAACACACTCATAATAGCTAAGCAGGCGTGAGTTATAATACTATTTATATGCCAGTTACTTTAAAGCGAAACGAGGCAATTTGGCATAATAATTTGCAGGTCTTTGAGTAACAATCTCCTCAAATGAATCTGTAAGTGTAGAAAAAAAATATGGACGCATTGTTTTCTCCTTTTAAAAGCACAGATCCGGGTGTTGTATTATGGCCGTAATCGTCAGAGCCTCATACTACTTAACTGTTTTTATTTGTTCGAAAATCCTTTATATAATTCATGGCATGTTTTTATGACTCCTTTGTCTAAACAAGATTTTTAAAAACAAAAACAATTAACCATGAAGAAGACAACATCAAAAACAGCAGAAGGACTACGCGATCTTTTTGAAGATGAATTAAAAGATATTTTTTGGGCAGAGAAAGCACTGACAAAGGCAATTCCTAAAATGATCAAAAATGCCACCTCAGAAGATCTTGTCAATGCCTTGCAGCAACACCTGGAAGTAACAAAAGGCCATGTGGAAAGATGCGAGCAAATATTCGATCAACTGGGTATGCCTGCCCGGGGCAAAAAATGTGAAGCAATGGCCGGGCTTACAAAAGAAGCAGAAGAGATCATGGAAAACACTGAAGAAGGAGTTGTAAGAGATGCCGGAATTATTTCTGCCGCTCAAAAAGTGGAACATTATGAAATCGCCAGCTATGGTACTTTATGTGCATTCGCGAAAACACTTGGTGAAAATGAGGTTGCGAATTTATTGGAGCAGACGCTAAATGAAGAAAAAGAAGCGGATGAAACATTGACAAAAATTGCAGAGGCTTCCATTAATGAAGAAGCAATGCAGGAAGACAATGCTTAAACCTTTTGTTTAAAGGAGGAGTAACGGGTTTTGCTTAATGTGAAACCCGTTTTTTTTTGAGCATCAGGTAGAAAATAGCAGGTAGAAGGAAAGAAAGTAAGAAGCAGCACGAAAAACCAGCAGGTGTCTGCCGTTTTCATTTGATCCATAATATACGAAAGGTGCGATTAGAAACGTGGTAGCTAACAATGAACATTTCCCAAAAGCCAGTAAATAATAAAGAACACCACGATAGTTCCAAGGCATCCGCCTCCTAATTTTTTTGCGCCCCAACCTGCGATCAATGCACGCACTAATTTATTCATTGTTACTGGTTTTAATTTTTTAAGATCGTGATTTTTTAAAGAACTTCCTATGCAAATAACAATCCAATTATATTTTCCAGTTCCATCCCATGGCCGGTGTCCTCACCGACCATCGTTTCCATGGTCGTCCATGCCATGGTCGGTGTCTTCACCCACCATTACATGATCGTTTCCATGGTCGGTGTCTTCACCGACCAGCAGCCGACCATCAGACCATTTACTTAGATTTTACATGATTCAGCTACAGCATTCAGCTATATTTTCCAGTCCACAATCTCATTCGTCCATTCTTCTTTATAAGGGGCAGTTATTTTAATATAATTATCCGTGTAGCCATCCATAGTCCCGTTTTTATTTTTGCCTTCAAATAAAACCTTTCTTGTTTCACCGGAATGATTCCTCGTAAATTGTTGCATTTTTTTGTAAGACAAAGAACGCAGAATTTTTGTGCGCTCATGGCGAACATTTATTGGCACAACCGGCTCAATATTTAATGCAAAAGTATTCGCTCTTTCAGAGTAGGTAAATACATGAAAATAAGACACCTCCAGGTCAACGAGGAAATCAATTGTTTCTTTAAAATCGCTTTCTGTTTCGCCGGGAAAGCCGGTAATTACGTCGACTCCAATGCAGCAATGCGGAATAAGATTTTTAATTATTTCTACTTTTGCCGCGTACAATTCCCTCTTATAACGCCTGCGCATCATACCCAGAATTTTGTTGCTTCCGCTTTGCAGCGGAATATGAAAATGCGGCATTATTTTCTTACTGTTTGCTACAAGCTCAATGATTTCTGGGGTCAGTAAATTTGGTTCAATCGATGAGATCCTGTAACGGTCTACACCATCCAGGTTTTCAATTTCTTTTAATAAGGAATAAAAGTTTTCGCCTGTTTTTATACCGCTTCCGTTCTTGCCAAAATCCGCAAGGTTAATTCCCGTTAGTACAATTTCTTTTACACCTGCTTCTTTTATCTTTTTTATTTCTGATAAAACATTTTCTGTTGAATTGCTCCTGCTTTTGCCACGCGCCATCGGAATGGTGCAAAAAGAACAATTGTAATCGCAGCCATCCTGCACTTTCAAAAAAGTGCGCGTACGATCATTGAGTGAAAATGATGAATGAAATCCTTCCAGGTCTTCTATTTCACAACTGCATATTTTCGCGCTGTCGCCGTGCGTCAGTTCTTTTAAGTGTTCAGTAATATTAAATTTTTCAGAAGCACCTAAAACCAGGTCCACACCCGGGATTTCTGCAATCTCCTTTGGTTTTAACTGAGCATAACAACCAATAATGACCACCATGGCTTCCGGCGATTGCCGCTGCACCCTGCGCACCAATTGCCTGCATTCTTTATCCGCATTTTCTGTTACCGAACAGGTATTGATCACATATACATCTGCTTCATCCGTAAATTCTTTTTTTACAAAACCATCATTCACGAGCATTCTTTCAATCGCTGATGTTTCTGAATAATTCAATTTGCAACCCAAGGTGTGCAGGGCTACGGTTCGTCCATTTTGCATAGGAGCAAAAATAATCAATCTGCTTCTAAAGTAGTACCCGGGCAGCAAGGACTATTATTCCGGCAATCATCAAAATAAAAATCATCGTTATTTCCTGCTTCACTTCTGATTTTTATCAATAAATGAAGCTCACTTCTTTACAAGGTGAAATTTAGATGAGCGGCAATGGATAAACTAGCTGCATCGTAGTTCGCTGCCGCTCTATCCATTGTTTGCTACCCCCTCGCCATGCAATATTAGCGAAGCATCTGCGTTATTTTATCGCAGATGCTTCGCTAATGATGGTTCGCGGGTATCATCCAAACATAAGATAGGGGGGAAGCGAAATAACAGAAACGGTACAAAAGCACCACGAATGATAACGCTATAAAAAATAAAGACTATGCCACAGGTAAAAAACTTAAGAGTTTCGGGCAGGATAGGCCCCCTTATATTTTATTATGTAGGAGATAAGTTTTACGCAAG
>JBQCFI010000208.1:0-2643 GCA_051959325.1 Ginsengibacter sp.
CTCACATCGGAGTCAGGGAAAGTGATTTTGTAAATGAAGCTTTTGATAGCATCTGGGTTGCGCCTTTATGTACGAATGTAAATGTCTTGGTAAAAGATATTGCTTCCTACCTGGATGATCATATGGATGTTGCGGCGCTTAGCTCCGGTACGGCTGCATTACATTTAGCGCTTATTTTGCTGGATGTACAGTCAGGAGATGAAGTGATTTGCCAGAGCATGACTTTTTCTGCTTCTGCAAACCCGATCCGGTATCAAAACGCAATACCTGTTTTTATTGATAGCGAAAAAGAGACGTGGAATATGGATCCTGTTTTTTTAGAAGAAGCGATTAAGGATAGGATAGCGAAAGGTAAAAAACCAAAAGCAATTATTCCGGTGCATCTTTATGGAATGCCTGCAAAGATGCATGGGATTTTAGCTATTGCAGAAAAATATGAGATACATGTTATTGAAGATGCTGCTGAGGCATTGGGATCTTCTATTAATGAGAAGAAATGCGGCACTTTTGGCGCCATGGGGATTCTTTCTTTTAATGGAAATAAAATTATTACTACATCCGGTGGGGGAGCGTTGGTTTCTAATAATGATCAATTTATCAAAAAAGCCACGTTTCTTGCAACACAGGCCCGCGATCCTGCTCCACATTATCAACATTCTCATATTGGGTTCAATTACCGCATGAGCAATATTTCTGCCGGTATCGGTCGGGGACAAATGGAAGTATTACCACAACGAATCGAACAAAGACGGGCCAATTTTTCTTTTTACCAGAAAGAATTAAAACCTTTTGAGGGAATCAGTTTTGTAAATGAACCAGAAGACTTTTTCAGCAACCGCTGGCTTACTACCATCTTAGTTGATCCGGAAAAAACAAACGGTGTAACAAGAGAAGATATTCGTCTTGCGTTGGAAAAAGAAAACATAGAATCGCGACCTTTATGGAAGCCAATGCACTTGCAACCTGTCTTTCAATCATTCCCATATTACGGAAAAAAGGTTGCCGAAAAGTTATTTGAGAATGGATTGTGTTTGCCATCCGGAAGTAATTTAACTGCACACGAATTAGAGCGTGTTTTGGATGTGTTTAAAGAGTTAATGCGCTGATGTCTTTGCAGCAAATAAACAAATACTATGAATTTTATTTTTAACAATGGCTTCAATTTATTTTTTTGCTGCGACGCTTTAGTGGTCTGAACCGCCATATACGCCTTCGTTCAACTCCCAAACGGTCAGGCCGCTGAAGCAAGCGTCCAGAGCGTATAGAGTCGCAGCCTGAACCGCCAGGATAATATTACTCATTCCGGGCCGACAGCTTTTTATTTTCCCTCCTGAAAGTTCTACCCATTTCCCATCTCCGTTTTATTCTTTTCAAAAATGTAAACGCAAATTTTCTAACTTGCGTGCATGAGAAACTTTGAAGACACTTATCGCCACAAAGGCCTTCGAAAAAAACTAATTGATTCACTGCGCGATAAAGGAATCACTGATGATAATGTGCTGAATGCGATGATGAATATTCCACGGCATTTCTTTTTGGATACCGCACTCGAACATATTGCTTACCAGGATCGGGCTTTTCCGATTGGTGAAGGACAAACGATTTCACAGCCTTACACCGTTGCTTTTCAAACACAATTATTAGAAATCACTCCTTTCCAAAAAGTATTGGAGATCGGAACGGGAAGCGCCTACCAGGCAATGGTTCTGGGAGAAATGGGCGCCACCGTTTTTACCATAGAAAGACAAAAAAAATTGTTTGATCTCAATAAATCATTTATTCTTAGAAATAAATATCACTCCATTAAATTCTTTTATGGCGATGGCTTTGAAGGGCTTCCAACTTTTGCTCCTTTTGATAAGGTAATTATCACTGCTGCCGCACCTTTCATTCCACCAAAATTAATTGAACAATTAAAGTCCCGAGGAAAAATGGTGATTCCTGTTGATGACAGCGGCTCACAAAAAATGATGCGCATTACCAAAAATGCCGATGGCACTTTGGATGAAGAAACTTTTTCAGATTTTTCTTTTGTCCCGATGTTGAAGGGGAGGAATTGATGGAGGTGAATGGTGAAATGTGAATGGTGAGTTGTGAATTATGAATTGTGAATTGTGAATCGTGAATTGCTGGAAACCAGTAACGGCCTTCAACGTTGCCTTTAGATTCCCGATTATTGATCCTCATTGTCAGATTCATTTATGATTAATTCAATTTTCATTATGAGGTTAACTGCTGGCTGCAAAAGATCAAGCACCTGCTCTTTTGTGGAATCTATGAAATCGTCGTAGTCACCGGTGTGTCTTAAATCAAATAACCTTGAGTAAAACTTTCCAAAGTCTTTTTCAATTACACCGGTTTTTATAAAATAGAGTCCGACAATTGCCTTGCTCCGGTATGTGTTAATGTATCTATTTCTTTATTAATTAAGAGTGCAATAACTGCATAATAACAGGCATAATATAACCGGTTAACTGCTGTATTCCATAATTCATTTTGAATAAGCAGCTCAATCTCCGCAAGCGTCTTTTTTGATTTTGTTATTCTGTAATTGACTAAATCTTCTTTCTTCTGTTGTCATAGCACAATCCTTCTTTACGAACATTTTTATAGAAAGGCGTTATCCTATGTTTAGTCTCCCAG
>JBQCFI010000209.1:0-3371 GCA_051959325.1 Ginsengibacter sp.
TTCCAGCGCAAAACCAACCAATGTTTGCGTGCCTGATTTTATTTTTCCTGCCTCAAAAAGGATGTCTTTTGTTTTTATTAATTCAACAGAAAATCCATCAGTTTCTTTTTTAATTTTTTGCGCACTTTTATTTTTAGGAGAATAATCTGCAATCGCCGCCGCCATTATTATGATATCATAAGATTTGAAATCCTGCATCACCCCCGCATACATTTCTTCTGCAGAAGTGACCCTTTCGGTAGTTATCTTCCCATCAACCTTAAGTGAAGAAGGGCCTAACACTAAGTGTACCTGTGCGCCATTCATTAATAATTCTTCTGCAATCGCCACACCCATTTTACCGCTGGAATGATTTCCTATAAAACGAACCGGATCCAATGCCTCATAGGTGGGGCCAGCCGTTACCAGTGCTTTTTTCCCTGTTAGTCTTTTTTCTTTTGCAAAAAAACCTTCAAGGTAGCTCACGATTTCTTCAGGTTCAGCCATCCTTCCTTCGCCGTGAAGCCCGCTCGCCAGTTCACCTTTATTTACCGGTAAAAATTCATTACCGTTTTGCTTTAATACTTCGATATTTTTTTTTGTCGCCGGATGATGCCACATATCTTCATCCATTGCGGGAGCAATTACAACAGGACATGCGGACGATAAATAAACTGCCAGTAAAAGGTTATCACAGATTCCGTGAGCCATTTTTGCAATGGTATTGCAGGATGCAGGTGCCACGATGATTACTTCTGCCCACCGGCCAAGCATCACATGATTTTCCCAGTTTCCCTCCTGAAATAAATCGGTAAGTGTTTTATTCTTTGAAAGCGTGGAGAAGGTGAGTGGCGTTACAAAATCCTGCGCTCCTTTTGTCATAATTACTCTTACTTCCGCTCCTGCTTTTATCAGTAAACGAACAAATACAACGGATTTGTAAACGGCAATACTACCTGTGACGCACAGCAAAATTTTTTTTCCACGGAGCGGCATATGAGATTATTTATCAGCAAGATACTTTAAAATAAAAATGGCGGAACGACCCACCATTAAAATTAATATTTCTTATAGAAAACCGGTTATTAATGTTTTAATCAAAAAGATTGTCTTCATTTTTGCGGTAATACACTTTATCTTCCATGAATTCTGCTGTAGCAAGTAAAGCAGGATTCGGAATCCTTTCATAAGCACGGGAAATTTCAATCTGCTCTTTATTTTCATGAATTTCTTCCAGGCTATCGGTATGGCTCGCAAATTCTTCCAGTTTATTATGAAGTTCTTCTTTAATAGAAATATTTATCTGGTTTGCTCTCTTAGCAATAACGTTGATTGATTCATACAAATTTCCTGTTTTGTTTTTTACATCAATCAGGTTTTGAGTTTCAACAACATTGCTGGTATTAGCGTTCTGTTGGCGTCTTAATTTGCTCATTTTGTATTTTTTTAATATTGTTTTGACTTAAGTTTTTATAATCCTCAGCTTCGGCAAGTAATTTACTTTCAGGATAACGATCTTTAAAATCAAGATATTCCTCATTTACTTTTGCATATCTTTCCTGCTGCTTATCCGGAACGCTCAACCTGGCAAAATCATAAAAGGATTTAACAGCCATCAACATATATTCTTCACCTTTTGAAGATTCAGGATATGAATTTAAAAGATTGGTGAAGGCAATTCCTGCTGCCTGGTACATTTGTAAGTTGTAATATAATTTTGCGGCCAGGTAATCCTTTTCTTCCAGTTTTGCACGGCATTTTGCAATAATTTCATTGGCATCTGCTACTCTTTTTGAATTGGGATAGTTGTTGATAAATCCCTGCATCATTCCTATTGCCTTGGTTGTATTAGTTTGATCCAACTGAACATTCGGAGATTGTTTATAAAAAGTGAGCGCATGCATATAAGCTATTTCTTCAGCCCTGCTGCTGTTTGGGAATACGCCCAGAAATCCTTTAAAAAGATTCTCTGCGTCCAGGTAATTTTTCTGATAGTAAGAGCAGTATGCATATTTATAATACAATTCTTCAAACTTATCCGAACCTTTAAATACGGGGAATAATTCCTGGTATAATTGCTCCGCGTACCGATACTTTTTATTTGCATAATACTCGTCAGCTTTCTTCAGTTTGTACTCATAATCTGTACTTTTAAGAACCTTGGTAAACTGGCTGCTGCATCCAGAAAGCATGAGAAATGGAATGATCAATAAAACTAAAGCTAACTTCATAAAGAGCCGCAAAATTAAGTGAATTTGAACAAAAATGACTGTAAATTAATTCGGAACAAAATCGGCTTAGTTAATATTTTGATAATTGGATTAAAAAAACCCTTTCCAAATTGAATGGAAAGGGTTTTATCATTGAGCAAAAAGTGTACTTTATTTTGATTTGATGTCCACAGTGTTTACATCACCACCGCCAACTTCGCAGCTAACAGTGATGCGATCCGCACTAATACCTTCTTTTTCAGTGAGGTAAGTTTTGATAACCTCTGCTCTCTTGTTGCAAAGAGCCTGTGAAGCTTTTGAAGCAGCCGGGTACCCTGTGATAACGATCGCGCACGAAGGACTGTTTTTCAATTTAGAAGCTACAGTTGCCAGCATTGCTTTTGCATCGCTGCTCAGGTTGTTGCTCCTGTTTCTGAAAGAGATGCTTGGAAGATCTGTGATGTTGCAGATATTTGCATTCTGAGCTACCATGTTTTTGCAGCATTCAGGATCCGGGCATTTGCCAACACCATCGGCATCTACCGGCTGACAATAAGTAGGCGTGATCAGTTCTTTGTCTTTACAATCCGGAACACCATCACCATCTGTATCTCTTGAAACACCGTGTGAATCAAAAGGACAACCGGCGGTAGTATTTGGTTCTTTGTCGAACTGATCCGTTACACCATCACCGTCAGCATCCGGCAACACGGGAGTAGGCAATTTCATGTGTTTAGGATTGTTGATCTCGCTGTAAGCATATTCAAGCGGATTAACCCACCAAAGAGGTTCAACAGCTTTAGAGCCGAGGTTAAAGTTTAATCCAATAGACAAATAATTATAACTGTCAAAATCACGTGTTTGAGCAGGATCTAAAAATGGATGTTCTTGCCACTCCTGTCCGTCTAATAAATCATCTTTTACAAACGTGAAGCGGTCTTCAATGGCAAGATTTACGCGGTTGCTTAATTTGAAAGCAATTCCTGCCAATACCGTTCCTGATGCCCTTAACGGATGATCTCCTAATTTCGGTTTCGTGTTTAATTCATTTTGAGCTTGTGTATAAGGAACATCTTTTAGTAGTGATTTTAATGCATCACGCGTCTTTTTCCTGTTGTGGTATTGATCTACAGTAGCCTGGATAGAACTAAAACCATTTGGCCCCTGTGGTACCTGGACCTG
>JBQCFI010000210.1:0-5100 GCA_051959325.1 Ginsengibacter sp.
CCAGATCTTTATCCAGATCCAGACGGTAACCGATCAGCAGGGCTTTTGCGAGTGAAGATTCATCAGCACCATCGATATTTTTTTGAAGCGTCTTCAGAATATAATCTCTCGTTTCAAAAACGATGTTTCGATACAGAGATCCATTTTTTTCCTTTAATAACTTCCATTGGTCTTTTCTCAGATATGCCTGTTGAAATATTTGTTGAAAAGCGGAATATTCGGCATAATCAAATGCTCCAGGATTGCCGCTGTTTTTAATGGCAAGCAGTTTCTTAGCAGGCAAAATTATTTTATCTCCGTATTTTAATTTTTGAGAAGCAGAATCTTTAATAAAATAAATCAAAAAACGGCCACTTGTGCGATACTGCTTTCCATTATTGATCACCGTTTCAGCAACTGCAATCGCTTTAAAAGTTTTAGGTTTTTCAACAGGCGGTTCATCAATAGTTGCTACAATAAAACTGTGCTTTTGATCATATCTTCCATACCAGTTCCTGTGATTGCGAACATCTTTTTGCCAGGTAATTAAGCTGCCAAATGCGGTTAAAAAAAGAAAAATTATTAATCCCTGGATTAAGCGAAAACGAAATCGGATTGCTTCAGGCAAAAAAGAAAAAATAATATAAGCTGCAAAAAAAGTTACAGTAGAAAAACAAATAACCCCGATTTCTGTTTTAAAATAAAACTGAACAATGATTCCCAATAGCACAGGAATAAGTAAACGCAGAAACGGCGCTTTTTTCCAGATAAAAATATGATACGATTTTCTCATAAAGCAAAGACATTATTTGAAAAAATATCCCTGATCGTAATGCAATTATCCGTTTTGACAAATTGAATTCACGGTTGAAGATACATTTTTAATAAATTTATCTTGTATTGTTTAGATTTGTGTCGGGTATCTGTAGCGCAAACCAAAAAAAACCTGCATTCTCTTACAAGTTTTTTATTTTTAAAAAATAAAATCGTTTAATTCTTGAACCATTCATCAAAAATGGAGTTTGATAAAGCATATTCTTTTTTAATTGAAAAATTGGAAACAGAATTGCCTTCATACCTCCATTATCATAATGCCGGGCATACAAAAGACGTGCTGGCAGCCTCTGAACGCCTTGGTTTGGCAGAAAATATCACCGGAAATGATCTAATCATTTTGAAAACCGCCGCTTTATTTCATGATTCGGGCTTCCTGGAAACCTACACAGATCATGAAGAAATTTCGTGTAACATGGCGAAGAAATGGCTGCCGCAATTTGGATACAATGAGGATGAAATTGAGCGGATTTGCGCCCTGATTTTATGTACCAAAATCCCGCAGAATGCCAACAATAAGCTGGCACAAATACTGTGCGATGCAGATTTATACTACCTGGGTACTGACAACTATTTTATAAATTCGGATAAATTATATAAGGAATTGCACCAAGCCGGCTTTGTGAAAGACCGGGATGAATGGCGAAAAGAAGAGATAAGATTTGTAGAGGGACAACGTTATTTTACAAAGACCGCAGAAAAAAAACTTGGCAGCAAACTAAAACAAACCCTGGCGCAGCTACAGGCAAGAGCTGCCGGCGGGCAGAAAAGTGAAAAGAATTTTGAGATTTACGACTGGGTGAACGATGCCGTTTTTTTAATTCTTGGGGTCATTTTAGCTGCCTTTGCCTTGAAAGGCTTTCTGATCCCAAACGGTTTTTTTGATGGCGGTATCACAGGCATTTCTCTCTTGATCCATGAAATTTATCACTTTGATATTTCTTATGTCATCATGCTGGCGAATCTTCCCTTTATTATTATTTGTATTTACGCCATTAATTTTAGTTATGCGTTTAAAACATTTATCTGCATATTATTGCTTGGAATTTGCTTGTTTTATTTCCCTCATTATTCCATTACTTCCGATAAATTGTTGGTTTCCATTTTTGGAGGATTTTTTCTTGGTGCAGGCATAGGACTGACTATGAGAGCGGGTTGTGCCATAGATGGAATAGAAATCCTGGCACTTTATACCTGGAAAAAAACCAGCTTTACGATCACAGAAATTATTCTTGCCATCAATATTCTCATCTTTAGTATTGCCGCATTTCGTTTTGGAATCGAAGTGGCTTTGTATTCCATGTTGACTTATTTTACCGCCACAAAAACTGTTGACTATGTGGTGGAAGGATTGGAGGCTTATGTCGGTGTGACAATCATTTCCGGCAAGAGTGAAATTATTAAAGACAGGCTTGTAAATGAGATGGGACGGGGCATTACGATATACAAAGGCGAAAGAGGATTTCTTCCCGGGAAGTTTGAACTACATGCTGATTGTGATATTATTTTCACCGTTATCACCCGATTAGAAATCAGGAAACTGAAAAACCTGGTGAGCGAAATTGATCCGCGATCTTTTGTTTTTGCCAGCACGATTAAAGAAGCGTCCGGAGGAATTATTAAACGCAGGCATATTCATTAACAAGATAGAAGAAGATACCTTCGCCATTGTAACTATTTCAAACATTTCTATTACAATTTAGATTCTTTTTCCTCACTAAAACAAGTGAAATTGCTGTAAAAAATCATTACTTTCGGAGTTAATTTATTCATCAAAATCAGCAACATGAACCAGGAAAAAGAAAGCAGCCACAAGCTCACTACCCGCACTGGAACTCCGGTGCCCGATAATCAAAACATTCAAACGGCCGGAGTGCGCGGACCTGCGCTGTTACAAGATTTTTGGTTTTTAGAAAAGATGGCCCATTTCGATCGCGAAGTGATTCCTGAAAGGCGCATGCATGCGAAAGGATCGGGAGCATTTGGAACATTTACGGTAACACATGATATTATCAAATATACGATGGCGGATATTTTTTGTCGAAGCAAAGCTTCAATCTCCCGCTGACAATCGGCTGTTATACTAATTTCAAAGCATACTAAACAGACAAAAATCACATATCAATTATTTTACTGAAGATGGCAGGAATATTGTACTTGCAATTTTTATACGATGAACTCCTAAAATACGGTAAGTACCATGAATGAAACATGCTTGAAAAATAAAACCGCATCTGCACTTATAAAAGGTGAAATCGCATAAATATGGGTAAGCTCATATCATTGGTAGCAACTTTCATCTGCATGGCAATTTGTGGCTGTGGAATCACAGAACACTCCTCCAAATATTCATTTAGTGAGGGTTATTATAGTAGTAAGCTGGATAACACCACCTATAAAAAATACTATGTGGTTACCGGCGGTGATTCTATTAAAGTTTATCCCGGCGACATCAACAGAAAAGTTGCTGACACAGTTAAATCTTTGACTGTTTTATTTCCACCTCATATAAGACCAAAAGATTTTTCAAATAAAACCTTCCGCTCCCACAATCTTGACCTGGATGTGATTACCGTTCTTTTCAAATACAGGCCTGCTGTTAAAGACTATCCTTCGCAGCTAAATACAAACTTTAATGGCGCTTTCTATGCCGGTTATCGTAAAGATTCATACATTCTTTCTTATAACAATACCCCATTAAGGGTTGCCAATAGAAAGATTACTCATCGTGCCTACAGCATTGGTGCTTTTGCAGGTTTAGGTTCAACACGAATTGATGAATTTGTAACACTTCACAAGATTGATTATGAATACGATGGTGTGATATTTACCACCGGTATAGCTACCGAGCTTGCTCTTAATAAAATAAATTTTTCAATATTAAGCGGACTTGATTTCCTTATGGATAGAAACAGGGATTTTTGGGTAAACGAAAAGAAAATATGGATCGGTATAGGCATCGGACTTAATCTCAATTAAAAGCACCAAGCGTTTCTCATTCCACAATCCTCAACTTCGCATAATTGAGCATGATTTTCTTTTCTCCGTTGTATTCAAATTTGACAGTAGCTACAGGATTATGTGCCGCTCCTTCCATTTTAATTACTTCGCCGAAGCCAAACTTCTGATGTTCAATTTTTTGACCTGCCTGTAAATTGCTTGTATCGCTTGGCGCAAAATCAGGAGAAGGAACGTGTTCCTTTATTTTCACAACAGGTGTCGAAACAAGATACGCCTGCTTTTCAGGCTGTGGTTCACGTTTTGGATTGTAAGAAGGATATTTAGGCTTATCAAAAGGGTTCCAATGATTTGTTTGATTGTTGCGCATGTTTCCACCGGCAAAAGATCTGTCCAAACGCTCAGCCGGCAATTCATCAATGAATCTGCTTGGCTCATTTTGGGTAAGATTTCCAAAGCGGTAACGGTTGTTAGAATAAGTTAGCCACAACCGTGTTTTTGCCCGGGTAATCGCAACATAAAATAACCTTCTCTCTTCTTCCAGTTCTTCGCGGGTGTTGATTGCCATTGCATTTGGGAATAATGTTTCCTCAAGACCGCCAACAAAAACTACCGGAAACTCCAAACCTTTTGCAGCATGGATCGTCATCAGTTTTACAACGTCACTTTCCCCTTTGTCGTCGTCTGCATCGGTAAGTAAAGTAATCTGTTGTAAATAACTTCCAAGACTTTTGTCCAATAATTCACCATCTTCTGTGGGCGTTTCTGTAAATTCTTTTATCGAGTTCAACAACTCCTGAAGATTTTCATAACGCGCAAGCCCTTCAGTGGTTTTATCATTAAAAAGATCTTTTACAATACCGGTTTGTTTTCCCACAAGAATGGCGAGGTCGTAAGCGTTTTTCTTTTGCAATTCACTTTGAAACATTTTAATCATGATTACAAAATTGCTGATCACCTCAAGCGTTGAAGCTTTATATCCAAATTCAACGGCGCGCTCCAGCACATTCCACATAGAAATATTATGCTGGTTTGCAAACAGAATCGCTTTTTCGATGGAAGTTTTTCCGATTCCTCTTGCCGGATAGTTGATAATTCTTTTCAATGGCTCTTCATCTCCCGGATTTAAAATCACACGCAGGTAGCTTAAAAAATCTTTGATTTCTTTTCTCTGGTAAAAACTGATGCCGCCATAAATCCGGTAAGCAATATTCATCCTGCGAAGGCTTTCTTCAAAGCTGCGGCTTTGTGCATTGGTACGATACAGAATGGCAAAATCACTGTTACGATAATGGTTGCGCAGTTTTTGTTCCTGTATTGAATCAGCCA
>JBQCFI010000211.1:0-9041 GCA_051959325.1 Ginsengibacter sp.
CGTGCGCATTTTTCCCTTTCACCGCATCGACATCCATTCTGGCAATCCTGTTGTTGGGAAAGTCTTCGGTTAATTCTTCTTCAATTTTTTCTGTACCGAAATTCTTTTCCTGCCAATTTACACTGCCACACGCCGGGCACGAAACGAGCCTGGGATACGTGTTTCCGCAATAATGGCAATGCAGTTTGTTTGAATATTTATGCAATGTTAAGGTAACTGAACAATTTTCACATTGAGGAATAAAACCACACGTCCCGCAAATTAAAAAAGGTGCGTAGCCGCGACGGTTTTGAAAAAGAATAACCTGCTGATCGCTTTGCAACGCCACTTGAATTTCTGCTTTTAATTGTGGCGAGATCATCACTTTTCCTTTTTTAGAAGCAGCAACTGTTTTGGTATCAATAATTTTTATTTCAGGCAATTCAGTTCCACCAAACCGCTCAGTAAGTGTTACCAAACCGTATTTATTTTTCTGCGCATTGTAATAACTTTCCAATGAAGGCGTTGCGCTTCCCATCAATACTTTTGCATTAAAAAGAGAGGCATAATAAACAGCAGCATCCCGTGCATTGTACCGTGGCGCAGGATCCTGTTGTTTAAAAGAAGGATCATGTTCTTCATCAATAACAATCAAACCGAGATTTTTAAACGGAAGAAATAAAGCGCTTCTTGCTCCGAGAATGATTTTTAATTCACCGGTTTTTATTTTATTCCAGATCTCTATTCTTTCGTTATTATTGAACTTGGAATGATATATAGCAATGTTTCCGCCGAAATAAAGTTGTAGCCTCCGGATAATTTGTGCGGTGAGTGTGATCTCGGGAAGAAGATATAAAACCTGTTTGCCCTGGCTGACAAATTTTTCAATTTGCTTAATATACAATTGCGTTTTGCCGCTGCTGGTAACGCCGTGAATCAGACACACTTCTTTATTTTCAAAGGCCACATCTATTTCATTCAAAGCTTTTTTTTGTGAAGGATTCAATTCAAAATTCACGTCCATTTTTTTCGGAAGCGATTGGATGCGATCAGTATTTCTTTTTTCCACAAACAAAATATTTTTGTCTGTCAAACCCTTTAGCTGTGCGGCACTAGCGCCTGATTTTTTTAAAAGATTTGTTTGAGAAACTTCTCCTTCTGTTTTGGAAAGATGTAAAAAGCTTAACAATAATTCCAGTTGTTTCGGTGCTTTTCCCAATCCGAAAGCCGGATCATCCATCAATTTGCTAAGCATTTCATCAGAAGAAAATTGAGGATTGAGCAATACAAAATTTTCCTTTTTCTCTTTGTATTTTTCAGTGAGCGACTCCCAGATGAAGCAAACTTTTTTTTCGATCAATCTTTTTATCAAAGGATAAACGTGAATGATATTTGCCACTTGTTGCACTTCCGTGATCTTCAATTCTTTCTTAATCAACAACGCTTCTGCCAGCAAATATTCTTCATCATCGAGTGAAGAAAAATCTTCACCATATTCTTCATTATAAATTAAAATGGCTTCGCTGCTCAGTTTCAAATGTGTTGGAAGTGCTGCGGCCATTACTTCTCCTTCACTGCACATATAGTATTCACTGATCCATTTCCACAGTTCCAATTGCTTCGGATAGATAACCGGTTCATCATCTATTACACTCAGAATTTCTTTGGTTTCATAAGACGGCTTCTCTTTGCTTACAGATTTTATAATTCCTGCGTACTTCTTATTTTTCCCGAAAACGACTTCTGCACGGCTTCCAATCTGTATCTTCTTCATTAATTTCTCCGGAACAGCATAGGTGTATGTTTTTGGAAGAGCAAGCGGCAAAATCACTTCCACCCATGTACTTACGGGAATAACAGTTTCATTAAATAAAGATTGATTTTGGCTGTCCGTTATCATTCATGCAAATATATTGCCTATGGCCTGATAGAAGTTTTTGTGCTTCAGCAAAACAATAAATAAGAGGGATTCGTATTTTTTATTTAATCGGGTAAAGGAATGGGGAATTATTTATAAAATTGATATTTCTAGACGGATTTAATGCCCTTTTTTCTGGTAATGATTTCTTTCGCTTCTTTCGGATTAAAAGTTTTGCTGGCGCCGTCTAAACGTTTCATTCTACGCTGTTCTAAAATTTTAATTTCCTGTTCTGTAAACTGGTATTCGAAATCATCGTTGTTTTTGGATTCCTTTGCCATTGCTTTTAAGATTTAATAATATTAACGGCTCAACCTCTAACTCTTCAAAACAAAATGAAAAAGTATCGTTCCGTTTTCAATGTCATTCTGAGCAGGTGGAAATTTTAATTGCTTCGCTTTTTCCAACGCAATATTTCGTAAACTTGAATTGGATGTGGTGGTTCCTTTTGCAATGGTGGCGCTGGTTACGGTGCCCGCAGCATTCACATTTATGTCCACATAGACCTTTGCATTTTCATTAAAATCGCCTTGCATATTCGGAAAATGAATGGGCCTTCTTCCAGAAAGTCCGCGCACCACGCTCATTCCGCTTCCACCTCCCGGTGAATTTCCGTACGCATCCGGTTTCCCATCAGGGCTTCCGGCATCGCCATTACCTGGTTTATAACCCTGGTTACGATATCCGTTATCTTCAGTCGCTCCATTTCCGCCATTTCCGGTGCCCCCTTTATACAAAGGAATTTTTGGTTTTGGAGGAGCAGGATTGGGATTTACAATTGGTGAAGGATGGACATTTTTAGAAGGCTTTACCGCCACTTCTTTATTCTCGATCTTAGCTTTTTCATTTTTCTTTTCTGATTTTACAACAGGCGCTGCATCGGTGTTTTTATCATCTTCTTCCGCCTTTATATTTTGCGAAGGTTCTTCCGTTACTTTACGAGCCGCAGTGTGATGTGAAGCAACACTTTGATTATCGGGAGCACGCTCACCTTTTACCAACGGTTGTACATCCCCCATTCCTTCCTGTTCATTGCCCAGGTTCACATCAATTAAATCCATAACAGTAGGCGTTGGCGGCACCTGCATTGGCCACGTGTATAAAATAGCAATCATTAAAAAACAACCGATAACAATGGCTGTGTACATCAAAGCTTTCCTGTTTTTTTCCGCTTCGAATTCATGATTTATTGCGCGTGCTTCCAAAGAAATTATTTATTTAGGTTCAAATTTAACTAATAGATAAAAACATTCAGGTTTATAAATGTTAAATAGTTTTTGTAGAAAAAGGTCTGAAATAAAAATCATTTGTCTATGATTAAAAAAAATTTTTATATTCGATGCACCGAAATAACAAATTTATTGTCAACCAAATGTAAATTTTTCTCTGAATCAAAAAAACTGTTTAAATCTTCCGGACCCAATTATGAAATCAAAAACTGCTACCAATCCGCATTCTCTGACTATTAAGAATAAGCTCATAAGATGTTTGTCATTACAGGATTGCAAACATAATTAAAACGTAAAGCTCTAATCTTAAATATAACAACGTTCTTAATAAAAAGTTTCTGAACAACTGCTATAACAAACAATTTTCTTATTTCTCATTGTTTCCTTTTTAATAAGGCTACACACCAAATAATGCGACCTATTAGGTAATGAACATTTAAAAATTATGAGAATAAAATTTATAAAATTTATAAGTGGTGTAAGCCCACCTGCGTGCCTTAAATCCTGACTTTTAAAATTCATTTCTAAAACATAAATAATCATAATGAAAAAAACTATTTTATTAATTCTTATTTCTTTTAGTTTTTATCATGGGAATAGCCAGATAACAAAGGATAATTGGTTGGTTGGCGGAAATGCAAGTTTTTCCCAATTGCAAAGTGCAAGCACATCGGCTGCAAAGTATAAGCAAACAAATTTTCAAATCACCCCATTAGTAGGCTATTTTCTGAAGGATAAATTTGCAGTTGGTCTTAATCCATCATTTACTTATGTAAGTAATAATGTTGGAAGTACTAGTACAATTATCAATATTGGCCCATTTGTAAGGTATTATTTTCTTAACCCCGAAAATACAATCAATCTATTTGCTGAAACCGGTTATGCGTATGGGAGTATTACAGGAAAAGGACAAGAGAAGGGACAACATCTAAATACCTTTTCATTCTCCGGTGGGCCTGTTGTGTATTTCAATACCTCTGTTGGCTTAGAATTCATTCTTTCTTATTCCACAACAAAGGTTAAGAGCTTTTCAGGAGCTAACAATGAAATAAAATTTGGTATAGGTTTTCAAATTCATTTAGAAAAAGACAAATAAAATCCTCTTCAACTAACACAATTTTTAATATAAGGTCGCCTGTATGTTAAATTCTAACTTTTAAAATTCATTTCTAAAACATAATACTCATAATGAAAAAAACAATTTGATTAATTCTTATTTCTTTTACTTTTTATCATGGGAATAGCCAGATAACAAAGGATAATTGGTTGGTTGGAGGAAATGGCAGCTTTTTATTTAATAATACCAATACCGGAACTAATGACGCTAAAACCACAACTATAAACATAGCCCCCGATATTGGATACTTTTTTATTGACAAGTTTGCCGGAGGTCTTAGGTTATCATTTTATAATAATCATATAAAATTTATCGGGACAACTAATAACAACTTTACAACTTTTAGCAACTATAATATTGGCCCTTTTGTTCGATACTATTTTTTACCGGTTGATAATCCATACAATATTCTCACAGAGATTAGTTATCAATTTGGCAATGAAAAAATTGAAACTACTAATTCTACAGGTAACACTTCAACCAATATTATTTCTTTCTCTGCAGGGCCTGTGAATTATTTTAATAGCAGTGTTGGGATAGAGTTTTTACTTAACTATTCTTCCACTGGAACAACTGGTAATAAAGGCAGAGCAAATTCAATTGGCCTTAGCATTGGGCTACAAATTCATTTAGAAAAAGACGAATAAAATCCTCACGAATAAGATATTGTGATAAAGATCAGCGATGGTAATACTTCAATAAGAAAACCATTGGTGGTGCAGCGGTAAAAAATACATATCTACCGAAGAAATTACACACTTAATATATCAGGTGGCCATATCAAAAAGTTGACAACGTGCAAGGATATGGCCACCTGTTATTATTATTAAGATTTAAGGGGTTCTCTTTTTCCAAACAGCAAACTTCCAATTCGCACCATGTTGCCTCCTGCGTCAATGGCGATTTCATAATCGGCGCTCATGCCCATGCTTAAAATAGTGAATGGTGAGTGGTGAATGGTGAATTGTGAATATTTATCAAAAAGAAATTTTAATTGTGCAAATTCTTTTCTGATAACCCCTTTATCATCGGTAAATGAAGCCATTCCCATCAATCCTTTTACAGAAATATTATTAAAAGAATTTGCGTCAGATATTCGTGTTATCAACGCTTGCAGTTCTTCTTCATTTAACCCAAATTTGGATTCTTCTTTTGCTATATAAACTTCAAGGAGACAATCAACGATACGGTTATTTTTCTTTGCTTCTTTATTGATTTCTTTTAATAATTTTTCGCTGTGCACGCTATGGATCAATGAAACAAAAGGCGCGATGTGCTTTACTTTATTCGACTGAAGATGGCCGATAAAATGCCAACGGATATCTTTTGGCAGTTGTTCGCATTTCTCCACCAGTTCCTGCACATAATTTTCACCAAAATCTCTCTGTCCTAGGTTGTATAATTTTAAAATATCTTCAACCGGTTTTGTTTTGGAAACCGCGACAAGAGTTACGTTTTTTGTTTTTAATTCCGCAGTTATTCTTTTATATAATTCAGCATTAACAGGCATTTTTTTAATTTTTTCAACGATTAAAATCAGTTGTTATAATGCAATCGTTTTTGGAAGACAGACAACTTTTATATTCCAGTAAAGAAACAAATAACAATGATTCGTGTTTGCATTATTATTTCCTGTTATTAGCACATCAGAATATAACACATTAGATAATTAAATCTTTACTTCAAAATTCCCCTGCTGATCACGATGCGCTGCACTTCGCTCGTCCCTTCATAGATCTGGGTGATCTTCGCATCGCGCATCATTCTTTCTACATGATATTCTTTTACATAACCATAGCCACCATGAATTTGTATCGCTTCTGACGTAACCCACATAGCTGTTTCACTTGCAAATACTTTTGCCATTGCTGCGCTTTCTGTATAATCAATGCCGGTATCTTTTTGCCAGGCAGCGCGGTAACATAGCAAGCGCGCTGCATCAATTCTTGTTGCCATATCGGCAATCTTAAATTGAATGATCTGGTGATTCTTTATTTCTGTTCCGAATGCCTTTCTTTCTTTTGAATACGTAATGGCTCTTTCCATAGTTCCGGACGCAAGTCCGAGCGCCTGTGAAGCAATTCCGATTCTTCCGCCGGATAAAGTCTTCATGGCGAACCTGAAGCCAAAACCATCTTCACCAATCCGGTTTTCTTTCGGCACTTTTACATCGGTAAATGAAATACTGTGTGTATCGCTTCCACGAATTCCGAGCTTATTTTCTTTAGCACCAACCTTTACTCCCCGCCAGTTTTTCTCCACGATAAAAACATTAATTCCATGACTTCCTTTTTCTGGATGCGTTTGCGCAATTACCAAATAAACAGAGGCAGAATTTCCGTTGGTGATCCAGTTTTTCACGCCATTCAATATATAATGATCTTCTTTTTCAAAAGCGGTGGTTCTTTGCGAAGTGGCGTCGCTTCCGGCTTCCGGCTCACTCAATAAAAACGCGCCAATGTATAATTCGCCGTCTTTTTTGCCTTGGGCAAGTGGCGTTAAATATTTTTTCTTTTGTTCTTGGGTACCAAACGCTTCCAACCCATAGCATACCAAACTGTTATTCACACTCATACAAACGCTCGTGCTTGCATCCACTTTGCTGATTTCTTCCATTGCCAAAACATAGCTGATCGTATCCAATCCTGCTCCTCCATATTCGGTGGGAACCATCATTCCCAAAAAACCCAGGTCCGCAAGTTTCATCACTTGTTCATAAGGAAATTTCTGATGTTCATCGCGTTCTATCACTCCGGGCAGGCATTCAGTATTAGCAAAATCACGTGCTGCCTGTCTGATCATCAATTGCTCTTCTGATAATGTAAAATCCATAAGTAGTTTTTAAGTGAACAAATGTAACGATATTGTCTTGATGTGAGCTAATGTGTCGATCTGGTGATGTGCTGATGTAGCAAAGGAAAAGCACGAAAATGGGAAAATATAAAAAGCGCAGGCTGAAAAACCTGCGCATGAAATGCTTTTATTTTAAACCTTTTACTTAAACTTCATAGCAGTTGCGATGCTATCTGCCATTTGCAAATGCATTTGCAATTTTGGTAGATATTTATTCGCATAATTGATAACCTCACTTTGATTGCCTTCGCTTATCTCGTTTTGGAAATCTGAAATTGCTGCCTGGTGATCTTTAATTTGATTCATAATGTAAACAGAATCAAACATTCTACCAGAAAGGCCTCTTAAAGAATCCATCAGGGCAGAATGCATTGAATCAACAGAATCTTTTACAGAGACGCTAAAACTATTTCCCAACGTTTTTAAATCATTCTGGGCCGTTGTATGATCAGTTACCATTTGCTGACCAAATGCGCGGATGACGGCCGTATCAGAGGTAGAGTCTGCAAGTCCTCCAGCGTGAATTTCAGCAGTATTACTAAGTGACGCCTTGGAAATGAAAGCCTGATCCTGAGTGGAGAGAGCCGGGGTGTTGTTGTTTTTACTCTTTTTGCAGGCAAAAAATGTAAGGCTTGCAGCCATGCTAAACAAAAGAACTTTTGATGTGATTTTCATACATTATTTTTTTAAGGGTAACGAAAAAATTTTTAATCGACGGAGATAAAACAAAAGCCATGCTAAAAATAACACCAGCTTTCAAAACATTTAGTTTCAAAATATTATTCGTTACTTTTTTTTATGCTGTTGCACAATTGTGAAACGGTATGTACAAAAGGATTAGAAACACTTTGGCAGCGAGAATGATTTTCCTAAAAAATGTAAATGAAAAAATTGTGTTATTTATTTATCTGCTGGTATGGTGAATCAAAAAATTAAAAATATCAAGATAAAATTTAAAATTACTGCCTCGGCTTTTATCGCTTATCATGAAAATAAAAGGCAAGTGCGAAAATCAAAACGATTACAAACGCAATAGCAATCAGAATTACTACCAGCCTTACCTGCTTTTTTAACGGAGGAATGCCTTGCTTTCTAAGCTCCGGTGGTTCTGGAAAATTTTCTTCGTCATCTTTCATTATATTTCTTTTTAACTTTCTAATAAATAACTGTGCCAGAAAAGTGTGACATAAACGCGTTAGCGTCCTACTTTTGACCGATGAAAGAATGCGTCCAACATCTTCTGTAGAATTTAATTTTCATTATGTTCATGATTCTTATATTTAGCGTTTTCAAGTAAATCAGTTTGCAAAATCTTTACCCAAAAATGATAAATATCACCAGGATGAAATCTAAGCTTTTAAAATTTTCTCTTCTATTTTTATTCATTACCGGCGCCATCACTTGAGCTTATTCCTGGGGCCAATGGGGCCATAAACACATCCGCCGGGGGGCCGTTTTTGCATTACCTGAGCCTATGCAAAAATTCTTTTACAACCATATTGATTACATCACAGAAGCGGCTGTAGTGCCGGACATCAGACGTGCAATCATCAATGACAAAAATGAAAGCAATCGTCATTTTATTGACATTGAAGACTTCAAAATCCCAATTAATGATTTTCCAGAGACAGCTGAAGAAGCTTATAAAAAATATGACAAGGCATTCTTAGATAAATCCGGAATCCTTCCATGGTACATGCAAGCGCTTACAGACAAACTGACCAATGCTTTTAAGAAAAGAAATAAATCAGAAATACTTTTTGTCGCTGCAGATCTTTCTCATTATATCGCTGATGCGAATCAGCCATTACATACCACTTCAAATTATGATGGACAATTGACGGGACAAAACGGAATCCATGCTTTGTGGGAATCTGTGTTGCCTCAAATGTTTGCGGGCTCATTTGATTTCAAAACTGCTCCTGCAAAATACATCGATAATATT
>JBQCFI010000212.1:0-3653 GCA_051959325.1 Ginsengibacter sp.
TCTATGACCAAAAGTTTCACGGCCATGGCGATCTTAAAGTTGAGGGATGAAGGAAAATTGTCGCTTGATGACCCGATTGAAAAATATATTCCGCAGGCGAAAGGTATGAAAACCGTTACCACCGATGCCCCGCTGGTTACGATTCGCCATTTGCTCACTCATAGTGCCGGATTCCCTGAAGATAATCCATGGGGCGACCGGCAACTGGGGCGAAGTGATGCGTACCTGGATAGCTTATATGCAGCCGGGATCAGCTTTTCTACTACCCCGGGAACGGGTTATGAATACAGCAACCTTGGGTTTGCCACTTTGGGATTGATCATCAAAAAAGTTTCCGGCAAAACCTACCAGGATTATATCACTGAAAATATTTTCAGGCCGCTTGGCATGACGCACACTTATTGGGATTATGACGATGTTCCTGCGAAGCAGTTGGTAATCGGGTACCGGTATGTAGATGGGAAATTCGTGGTGCAGCCTTTATTACACAGCGGGTCGTTTGGAGCGATGGGCGGACTGATCACCACCATCGAAGATTTTGCAAAATACATGAGCTTCCATCTTTCTGCCTGGCCCCATGATGGCGCTGACAATGGCCCCGTAAAAAGAAGCTCGGTAAGGGAAATGCAGCATGCATGGAATTTCTCGCGGGTGTGGACGGGTGAAAAAAATGCCAAAGGCAAGGATTGTGATATCATTGATTCTTACTGCTATGGATTGCATGAATATTTGGATTGTGATGGCGTAAGGACGATCACGCATAGCGGTGGCTTGCCGGGATTTGGAAGCCAGTGGCGCATCCTGCCTGATTATGGTTTTGGTTTCGTCGTTTTCGGCAACCTTACCTATGCACCTATGGGAGCGGTTTTGACGGTCGCCATCGATTCCCTGTTAAATTGGGCGCAGTTGGAACCGCGCGTTTTACCGGCCTCGCCAATCCTGGAGAAAAGGAAACAACAAATCCTATCGTTCTTGCCCTCCTGGAAGAATGCAAAGGAGTCGGGGATATTTGCAGACAACTTTTTTGACGATTACTTTATCGCCGACCTGCAAAAACAATCCGCAGAAGCGCTTCAAAAAGCAGGTAAAATTCTATCTGTTTCAGATGTTGTTGCTACGAACCAGTTACGAGGTCATTTTGTTGTAAAAGGTGAGAAAGCGAACATCAAGATATGGTTTTCTCTTTCTCCGGAACCGGATCCAAAAATACAGGCATTTAAGATGGAAGTGATGTAGTGATGGGGCCGTCCTCGGAGCGGGTTTGTATTTGTCGTGTTTTTAACTTAGTTGCATCAGGCCTACGGCAAGTGGTGTCATTTCAAACCGCTTCCTTATTATATTTTCCACGATATTCTGATGGCGACATCCCGGTAATCTTTCTGAATACTTCCCGGAAGGCTTTGGGATCGGAATAGCCGACTTCATACATCACCTCGTTGATCGTTTTGCGGCTGGTTTCAAATGCTTTTTTTGCGGATTCAATTTTTACTCTTTGTGCATATTCTACAGGCGTATTGCCGGTGGCTTTGATAAATCTCCTGTCGAAATTTCGGCGACCAACAGCAAAAAGCGAAGATAAATTCTCCATAGATATCTTTTCCCGATACCTGCTTTCAATATACGATTGTGCCTCTTTTACCATTTCGTCGCCGTGCAGTTTCTGGCCGGTAAAAATCGCAAATTCCGACTGGCTTTGGCGGTCCATTTCGATCTGGAACACTTTAGAACAGAAAATAGCCGTCTCGCGATCGTAATATTTTTCTACCAGGTAAATCACCAGGTTCAGAAAAGAATATGCGCCGCCGTTGGTATAAATTCCATTTTCATCCGTGATCAGTTGATCGGTTTGCAGATTTACATTTGGAAACCTCGTTTTGAAAGCGTCCGCTGCGGCCCAATGGGTGGAGCAGGTTTTGCCATCCAGCAAGCCTGTTGAAGCGAGCAAAAAAGCACCGGTGCAAATGCTTGCTATTTCTGCCCCGAGGCTATATTGTTCCTCAATCCAACTGATCAGCGACTCGTTTCCTTTCACCGCGTTATCGTAGTTATGATTCAGGGAAGGGATGATGATGAGGTCTGTTTTTTTAATCGCAGCAATATCTGTTTCGGGCCTCACACAAAACAAGCCATCATAAAAATCCACTTCTTTTGAGATGCCTGCCAATTCAATTTTGAACAACGTTTTCCTGCTCTTTTCTTTCCAAAGTAAATTGGCTCTTGTAAATATCTTATAGGGGCCAACGATGCTACTCAGATTATTTTGTCCTTCCGGAACCAAGATGGTAAGGTGCTTCATCGAATTCCTTTTTTCAAAGATAAAAATTAACTCTGTCCAAATCAACCCGCTACAAAGTCTAATTTGCACCTCTTAAAAGTGATATCCGGACAATAAATTTGCGTCATAAAATTTAATAAAATGTCTGCATCAAACTTTACAACTACTTTGGTTACCCGTGCAGCTGCCCAGCACGTATACAATTGCATCAATCATGTTCCCGGCTGGTGGTCGGAAGATTTCAAAGGCAAATCGCAAAATTTAAATGATGAATTTGATGTTCGTTTTTTTGGCGATGTGCATTATTCGAAACAGAAACTTATAGAAGTACTTCCTGGCGAGAAAATCGTTTGGCTTGTGACAGAAAGCAAGCTGAATTTTCTGGAAAATAAAAGTGAATGGACGGGGACCAAAATTATTTTTGAAATAGAAGAAGGCTCAGATGAAACCAAAATCAGGTTCACCCATATTGGTTTGGTACCTGAAAGTGAATGTTACAAGGATTGTTTTAACGGCTGGAATTATTATCTGCAAAGTTTGTTGAATTTGATTAATACCGGCGTAGGAAAGCCGACTGAAAAAGGAGCGACATTGCAGACTTCAGAACTTATAAATTGATTGTGTGCTTTAGAAGATTGCCACGAAAACCCTTTTATATTCTTGTAAAATAATAAGCTTCTTCTCCGGTTTTCTCGCAATGACGGATCGGTCTTTTGGGAAACTTCTTCATTGTGTGCTTTAGAAGATTGCCACGAAAACCCTTTTATGTTCTTGTAAAATAATAAGCTTCTTCCTTGGGGTTTTCTCGCAAGGACGTATCGAGACTTTTTCCGGCATTCGGGGATGTGGTACTGTCTGCGGTTTAACTGCGAATGCAAACAGCCCGAAGGTTTTTTTCCTTTGAAGTTAAAAGTTTTCAAAATTAAGCCGGATATAAAATCCGGCTATAAATACCTTAAGCTGCCATCTTCCGGCACTCCTGGGCACATTGCTTACATGCATCAGCACATTCTTTACAATGCTCCGTTTGCATTTTAGCACATTCATTGCCACATTCATCACAGATGTCGGCACAAATGCGGCAAATGTCTTTTGCCTTGTCGCTGCCGAGGCTCATTAATTGTGCCGAGGCATAACAAATCGCTGCACATTCCATGTCTAACTGAATGCATTTAGCCATCATTTTTAGATCTTCTTCCTGCAGGCATTCAGAAGCGCAATGATTACATATTGCTGCACATTTTGAACATGCATCAATACAACTTTTGTAAGTGTGATAACCTGTCATAATTGTTGATTTTAATTGTTATTAAATGATTTTATTTACAAGGTTTGATTAAAAAGCTTTCGTATTTCCCCGTTTTATTTGTTCTTTTTT
>JBQCFI010000213.1:0-2495 GCA_051959325.1 Ginsengibacter sp.
GGTATCAGCGTTTCGCTCGGTAAACAATTAAGATGGCCTGACGACTTCTTTTCTTTAGTGTACCAGTTAAATTACCAGCGTTATAAATTGAAGAACTACAATATTTTCCCTGGATTATTAAATGGTACCTCAAACAATATCAGTTTTAAAATTACCCTTGCCAGAAGTTCAGCAGGTCCGAATCCAATCTTCCCCACAAGTGGTTCTAACTTTATTTTAAGTACGGAATTAACACCACCATATTCGCTCTTTAGAAATGGGCAAACGTTAAGCACTGCAGATCAGTATAAATGGGTAGAATATCATAAAGAACGTTTCACCGCTCAATGGTATGTTCCAATCGGACAAGGGCGCGGAGAAAATAAAGACAAGCAATTTATCTTATATGCGGCGGCAAAATATGGCTTCCTTGGAAGATATGATACTCATGCACCTACTTCACCCTTCGGACGTTTCCAACTTGGTGATGCAGGACTTAGTAACAATTACGGCCTGTTAGGTTATGATATTATTGCCCACAGAGGTTACCCGGTTTACGACAATTCTGATCCGAAAATTAACCCCGATTTAAGCCAGGCAGCGCAATTTTTTACTATCTTCAATAAATATACTTTGGAAATGAGGTATCCATTCAGTACCAGCGCCAGCAGTACAATTTATGGACTTACATTCTTTGAAGCTGCAAATGGATGGTATAGCTTTAAAGATTATAATCCATTTAAATTGCGCAGGTCTGTGGGAGTTGGAATGCGCTTCTTCCTGCCGATGTTTGGATTACTTGGATTTGATTATGGAATCGGGCTGGATCGGATTACTCCTGGCGGTGGGTTAAAAGGCGCTGCTAAATTCACCTTTATGCTTGGGCAGGAACCTGAATAGTCAGTTGAATGTTCAATGCTAAAAGTGGGAACGGGAATCCTCATTATTTGTTGGTTTGCTGAACGAATGATCGGTCCGTATTCAAAGAGCGTTTCAATAATTTAAAGGACAAAAAAGAATCAATATGAAAAAGTTGCTTTTTATTTTTTGCATGAGTTTTGTTTTTGCAACCAATACCGATGCACAACGATATGCAGTAATTGATTCAAAATATATTTTGAGCAAACTGCCGGAATATAAAGACGCGCAGGACAAATTGGATCAGTTCAGTAAAATGTGGCAGCAGGAAATTGATCAGAAATCTGCAGATTTGGATAAGATGTATAAAGATTATGATGCAGAAAAAGTAATGTTGAGTGATGAGTTGAAGAAGAAAAGAGAAGATCAGATTTATAATAAAGAAAAAGAATTGCGCGATTTGCAACGCCAGCGGTTTGGCTACCAGGGCGACCTTTTCAAAAAGCGCGAGGAGTTGATAAAACCAATACAGGACAAGGTTTATAACGCCATACAAAAATTAGCGGTTGCAAAATTATATGATTTCATTTTGGATAAAAGTGAAGGAATTACCGTTATATTTGCCGACCCAAAACTGGACAAAAGTGATGATGTCCTGAAAGAGTTGGGTGTTAAATAATTGTCAAACAAAAAAGCGCATGCAGCGTAAAATAGGATTTTAAACACTTTATAAAAAACAAACCTAAAAACAAAAATGAAACAATTTCTTACTATCCTTCTTATTTCAGCCGGAATATTTGGATTCTCGACAACCACTAACGCTCAAAAGATTGGCTACATAAGCGCTGACGAAATCATTCAGCTAATGCCTGAAGCTGCCACTGTTCAGCAACAGCTTGACCAGTACCAGCAATCTTTGTATCAAAACGCACAAGACAAGCAAAACGCTTTTAATGAGTCTTTACAAAAATTTATAAAAGATTCAGCTACAATGAGCCCAAGCCTGAAAGAAGTAAAAAGAAGTGACCTTCAGAAACAAAGCCAGGAGCTGGCTGGTGAACAACAAAAAATTCAAAATGATTTTGAACAGAAAAGGCAGGAGCTTTCTGCCCCAATTCAGAAGAAATTGCAGAATGCAATAGAAGAAGTAGCAAAAGAAAATGGCTATACTTATGTGATGCCAAGAGAAGCTTTGATTGTGATGCCTTCTACAAATGACTTAGGCCCGTTGGTGATCAAAAAACTGGGTTTAAAACAGCCATCAACAACAAGCCCGGCAAAAAAATAATCAAGGAATAAAGAATATTTTATCGAGCCACTCATTAAACCGGGTGGCTTGTTTATTTTTGGTAAATGAAGAAATCTCCGATCGGCGTATTTGACTCCGGCTATGGCGGACTTACGATTTTAAAAGAAATAAAAACTGGGCTGCCGCAATATGATTTTATTTACCTCGGAGATAATGCAAGGGCTCCGTACGGCGCGCGTTCTTTTGACACGGTATATGAATATACTTTACAATCGGTAAAATGGTTGTTCGGGCAAAATTGCCCATTGATTATACTTGCATGTAATACCGCGTCGGCAAAAGCTTTGAGGACGATTCAACAAAAATATCTTCCTCAATTTGATAGAGAAAAAAGAGTGCTGGGAGTAAT
>JBQCFI010000214.1:0-14857 GCA_051959325.1 Ginsengibacter sp.
TCCATTTCATTTCTGATAAATTTTTCATCGGCCGTTTCCACTTCTTCCGAGGGATTGTCAATTTCAGTATTCCCATTTTCGCTGATTACGCCGTTATTATACGCGTGAAGTAGTATTAATTCCGCATTAAAAGCATTAGCCAGGAAAGCCGCATAGCTTACTGCATTAAAGGAAGCATCGGAAAAATCGATGGGAACCAATATATTTTTCATGATTTTTTTAATAAAAATACACAACGCTGCTTCCAGGGAATATGACGATCAACCGGCTATAAAATGATTAAAATCAGCAAATAGCTGGCTAATTGATTAAACTAAATTGTGGAAAACTGTCAGCATCGATTTCAATTTCCACGACCTCGATGAATGATCCAATTCATTTTTTTTGCCCCATAGCCAGATCCATCAAGGCGATTTCTGTACTATCGCCGGAAGGCAGTTTTCATGGCTAATTTTTTAAATTGAACAATACCGGCGTCCGTATTCATATTGCAGAACTACCAGGCAAAAAGAATTTATTTTTTCGCTTCCTTAGAGAATGAATAAAGCAAAAGCATTCCCGTCATACCCTAAAACAAATGATGCTAATAACTGGCTTCAGTGATTAAAATAAATACATCCTTTTGATTGCTTTAAGGACTGACTAATCTCATCGTTTTTAGTAATTACGGTTACCGAATCAACATGATGGGCGCTTTAATTTTGCAGAACAAACTTTTTCTAACTTAAAACAAATTATTATGAACACACGAACATTGGCAAAAAGAGCGGAAAGAAAGCCCTCTTTTTTTGACGATTTTTTTAGCAGACCTTTCCTCGATCTAATTGATGGAAGTTTTCCATCAGGAACGATGAATATTCCTGCTGTAAATATCATTGAAAGAAAGGAAGATTACCTGGTATCCCTTGCTGCACCAGGCCTGAAGAAAGAAGATTTCAAAATTGATGTGGAAGGCAATATGCTTACCATCAGTAGCGAAAAAGAAGAAAATAATGAAGAAAAAGAAGAAAAATACACCCGGCAGGAATACAGCTATTCTTCTTTTCAACGCAGCTTCACACTTCCCGATGCAGTAAACAAAGACAACATTGATGCGCATTACAAGGATGGTGTCCTGGAACTCGTATTGCCTAAAAAAGAAGAAGCAAAAAAAATGACGATCAGCAAAAAGATTTCCGTTAAATGACGGGAAAACGCGGATTGCATTCAACTGCCCTGTCATTGAAATGGCAGGGCAGTTTGTAAATTGCGGAAGTCAGTGTCCCCACTGGCATTAATTTCAATATATTTTCCAATCCGTTTAGAATACACAAATTAACACTCCTTTTGATCTTAATCCTTCTAAGTGCTCTTGAAATTTTTTTGATCATTACACTAATTTTTCCAATTTCTCAAAAAGCTCAACTATAAATTATGTATTTGTTACTGTCGGTATTGCTGACCATAATCCTCTTTCTGGTACCACTCTTATCATCGAATGATCAGTTTGCATTGCAACACTTCATGATTGATTTGCATGCGACATATATACATTCCGCCAGCTAAACGGTTTCCTTTAAATGGCAGAGTGTAAATACCCGGACTTTTTTCTCCTTCAAAAACGGTACTTACTTCGCGACCTTCTATATCAAATATTTTAATACTTACCTTACTTTTACTGGAAACCTTAAAATTAATAGTTGTATTTAAAGTAACAGGATTAGGATAAACCGTTAGGCTATCGTTCGGCACCATCTTGTTAAATAAGTCATTTCGCTGAACAATTGCTGAAGCGGTGCTGCTCACTTCAAAAGGGCGCATCATATCATGATCCTCATGGCTTAGGATGTGACAATGCCATTCGTATCTGCCGGGAAGATCAAATTTTGCAATCACTGTGGTTACTTCACCAGGCAACACTACATAGGTATCCTTCCAGCCATCCTGATCCAGATTTAATGCTTTTGGCTGACCGAGTAATCTGAAATTGACCAATTTTCCAGTATTCACGTCTTGTGTTCCGGTAAATTTCTGATGACTGATGACTTGAAATTTTACCTGATGCAAATGAATAGGATGGGCATCGGCTGTAGTATTATAGAACTCCCATATTTCAGTATCGTTCAGCTTTATGTTTTCTGTAATGGAGTCTTCAAAATCCATAGCGCCCCCATCTACAGTTCCCAGCATCGGCTTTATCCTGTTAAATTCATCCACTGTTTCAAATAGAAGTAATTTACGTGTAGGCCCGTTTTGAATCAACTGTGAAATTGGAGAATGAAAAGTTACCGGCAGCACACTTAATGGAACGTTCGTGTTAAGAGGTTTACTCACCCGAAATGCCATTACCCGCCCTGTTGTTTTTGCATTTACAATCCCTTTAGGATAAGGCGATTTAGCATTATTCTGAAGCAGGATTGTTTGCCCCCATAATAGGCGACTGGAAAAATCAATCACAACTTCTTTGCGCTCTCCGGGACCCAATAACATTTGGTTCATTTGGATCGGTGAAGTCAGTAATCCCTGATCACTGCCGATTTGCCAAAAGGTGTTATTACCTGATAGGAATAAGTTATAAAACCTGCTATCAGATCCGTTGAGAATTCGAAACCGGTATTGACGTGGTTCCACTTCAAGCACGGGCCATGCCATACCATTTACCAAAATAAAATCTCCAAAAAACTCAGGCAATATGCTTGGTGATGGCTGAGAAGGAGCAGAGGGCAGCGAAGGATAATATAATTGACCGTCTGCGGTAAACATTCTATCCTGTATGGCGAGCCCCATATCATATTCAGCGGCCGGTAATTTATGCTCAGCCTGAAGTTGTTGTTCAATATTATCAGTGAGCACATAAAAACCTGCAAGGCCCGCATACACATTTAATCTGGTGATCCCAAGTGCATGATCATGGTACCATATAGTAGCTGCGTCCTGGTCATTGCTATATGTATAAGGTTCATTTTGTCCCTTTACAAACTGTGGTCCTTTTTTAGTAAAGAAAGGGGTAAACCATGACAGAGGTGAGCCATCGCTGACCGCGTCTGTATGACCACCATGTAAATGCGTTACAACAGGAACGCCATATTGCTGCCAGTTGGGAACATCTTGAAGCGCCCACGCAATTGTTTCATCTATTGGCAACAGGTGAGGTAATGGTTGCCTTGTAGAAGGATTATATAAATCATTTGACCAAAAAAAATGCAATGGTACGTTTTTGCGCGCAAGAATAGTTGGACCGGGATAAGTGCCATTATAGCCCCACACTTTCGTCAGCATCCGCTGGCCTGAGGCGGGATCCCGCAAGCCAAGATCCTGGTAGAACTCGCTAATAGAAATGGTGAACGTGCCTCCATTGCGCCCATCTATTAATGGGGGAATTGGTAAAGGACTTACGAATTGAGGTTGTGTTGTGGGATTAAGTAAAGATGTTTGGGCCGTTACTAACCGGCTGAAAAAAATACCTGTTACCATCAGGCATGGATACCAGAACAACTTTAGTAAAAATTTAGTATTCATAATATAAGTTTTGAAAGGTTTACAAGCGGCTACAAATTAGTTCAGAAGAAGATGGGATACCATGATATAGATCACGAATTGAAGTGACATAAATTAATAGCAGGGATAAAAAGTAAAATCAACTTCAACTTACTTATTTATAAGAACTTCCTGGAAAGCATTCAGACAAATTAGTAGGGATGGGGAAAGGTAATAAGTGGCATTTTAGTTCTATAATCACTCACTTTAGAATGAGCTTATTATCCAACTCACCTGCAAAATCGATCACAACAAAGACAAACACCATTAAGGTGATTTTTATCAATGTAATTGCTGATGCAAATCCTTACTACTCTTTTTTTCTGATGATACCTTTATAAAAAAAACATTGAAATATAAGAAAGTTGACGACCAGGAGAATCCGGCAATGGAAATAGCACAGTTTCAATTTGAAATTCAATGGTGGAAGCAACTACTAAATTCGAGGATGGAAGATAACATTCTACTGAAGAACAGTCTTTCGGATATTCTCAAAAATAATTTTGATCACAACCTGCTTGATGAAATAGAGGAATTTCAATCCAAATTCATCAGAGAAGATGAAGTGATCCATTCTTTGAGAAACGATGTCAATGAAATGGATAGTCTGATGCACGAAGAAATGTGTGAAGAGCCGGAAATAACCAAGGCAATTGACAATAAGATAAACAATTTGCGGAAAAGCATTGCCAGTTCTGCAACCCATTTTCTCCTCTTAAAATCTGCCTTTGATGGGTTCCAAAATAAAATATGTTGAAAGTGTAAAAACTAAAAACTTCAGAATCTTTTTAGTTTTTCTTTTAGTCATTCTGCCGGGTTTTGCCAGTTTAGCGCAGATACTGCCGGACACAATTGAGCGATATCTTCTGTCTGATGTAAACAGAAAGGACCTGAAAATAAATTACCCCGAACAAATACAACAATTTTATGCTTTAAGGAACTATCAAACGGCATGGATCCAGCAAAAAGATTCAACCAACCTTGTCAACCTATTGGCCACCTTGTCATCTGCGGAGGATCGTGGGCTTAGTAAAACGAATTATCAGTATAGCTTCATATCATCTTTTCAAAATGGTAATACGCGTCTTCAAACACAATCAGACTCGCTAAAAGCCGAAATTCTATTTTCTGATGCCGCTATTCACTTTTACCGTGATATTGTTTATGGCAACACGATACCGTCCTTCAGTTACATGGGAATTAAATACAATCAGGATTGCTACCCTATTCCTGAAATTTTAGAACAATATATTTCAAAACACCAGCTAAATTCCCTGCCTCCGTTCCTTTCCCCTCGCATGCCGGAAGTCGTGGATTTACAAAATAAAATTCATTGGATTTTAAACATAATTAAAAATGAGAAATTCACAGAAGCGACGGTTACTTTAAGAACCGTAAGTCCCGCAAATAAAGCTCTCTGCAATAAGCTTTTTCAGTTGGGTATTCTTAATTCGATTGATGAAAATCCTTCAGAAACCATTTTAAAAGAAAAAATCAGGCAAGCACAATACCTGTTTAATCTGCCGGTAAATGGCGAATTAAATCAGGAAGTTATCCGCGAATTGAACATACCTTTAAAAGCAAGATTAGCGCAATTAACGCTATCCGTAAATTATTACCGCTGGATATCCTGCCTTACTCAAAATCAATCTGTAATTGTTGTCAATATCCCGGCTGCTTATCTTAAAGTTTACAGGAATAATCACGTCATCCTGGAAATGAGATTAGTAGTAGGAAAGCCTTCTACTCCTACTTTTACACTCACGAGCGTCGTGAATGAAGTAGTTGTTTATCCATACTGGTATGTGCCACCGAGCATTGCTGTTAAAGAGTTGTTGCCGGCTATTAAACGCAATCCCTCCTTCCTCGACGCGAATAATTACCAGGTTTTGAATAAAGCAGGAAAAATCATAGACCCTTACTCTGTTAACTGGCACGCCTTGAGCCGCAATTATTTTCCATATACGATCCGGCAGGGCACCGGTTGTGATAATTCATTGGGATTATTAAAGCTCAATTTTTACAATCCATTTGGTGCTTATCTGCATGATACTCCAACCAAAAATTTATTTAAGCAGCAGCACCGGTTTTTCAGCCATGGATGTATGCGCATGGAAAAACCAATAGAATTAGGTCATCTCATTTTAAAAAATAACCAGATTGCAATAGATACACTTACCGAAAAGGGTTGTCTAAATAATCAATCACCCATTACAGTAGCTGCTGACGTAAAAATGCCGGTGATCGTTTGGTATAATCCGGCGGGAGTTGATTCAACAGGAACTGTTTTATTTTTTGAAGATGTTTATCAAAAATTTAATTGGATGAAATAAAGATACAACCTGGTATCAAAAAATATTTTTATCATAAAATTTTAACTACTGGAAAGTAAAAGAATATGCCAGAGCTGCTCCGTGCCACTAAGCAGTCTTGAACTTTTGGGAACCCAAAAAGATGGTTCCCCCAAAAAGATCTATTGTAAATATTGTTATGAAAACGGCCACTTCACTAACCCACAGATCACTTTGGAGGAAATGCAAACACGGATAAAGAGTAAAATGCAAGAAATGGAAATTGATGCCGATACTATTGTTGTCGCCATCAGTAGTTTACCTAATCTTAAAAGATGGCGCAAGCTTGAAACTGCCTGATCTTAATTTGAATAATTGTCCTGCCAAACCCGCTTGTAATAAGAAGATTTCTATGGTCGTCGTAAAAGGAATTTATCAATATTTATTGTTGTTGAATATTATCTTCCGGTTCTTGTATAAGCGAATTTGATGCTTTAATGCAAGGAGCATGGTCAGTTTTACTGATCCTGGTTAATAAAAACTGCCAAAAAGAAAAGTGAAATGTTCAATATTTGTTGCTTTACTAATGGATGATAAAGAGCGATACTCTTTTGATGCAATAGAATGAAAAAACAATAATTAGCAATTGCTAATTCCACAAAAATTCAAGAAGTCTGCCATTATCATTGTCTTCAATCAAAAGTATTTTTTTCATCGTGATTTTTTTTTGCTTTTTGTATTGAAGCTTATTATGAATTGAGTGCCTTTTTCAAGTTCACTTTTGCACTGAATTGTCCCATCCAGCATTTCAACATATTTTGAAATAATATGTAACCCAAGGCCTGTACCTTGTATGTTTACCGCATTTGCCCCACGAAAAAAACGTTCCGCTAAGTGCTGCTGATCATCTTTTGATATGCCTATACCATTATCTTTCACAGATAAGGTAACCTGGCCTTTTTGCTGAGTTGTTTTGATGTCTATTATAGACTTTTCGGTGGAAAACTTGCTTGCATTGGAAATTAAATTCAGCATGATGTGCTTTAGCAATGTCTTATCTAATAAAACGTTCGCATCTCCTTCATGTTGATAATTGATTTTCTGCTCCTTCTTTAAATTATTTTTAATCTCATCAAGCGTGTCCAGTACGTTCTCCTCTATATCAAATTGTGAAAAATTCGCCTGCAGTTTTCCTTCTTCCATTTTACCTACACTAAGAAAATCATTCAAAATATCGGTAAGCAAATTTACTGATGAAACAATACGCTGAAGATGTTTCTCGCGCTTTGGCTGCTCTTCAGAAGAGGTATATTTTTCAATCAAATAAGCTGACGACAATACTGTGCTAAGTGGTGTTCGAAACTCATGCGAAGCCATTGACACAAACTTCGATTTTAATTCCCCTAAATTTCTTTCTATTTTAAGTGCTTCGCGTAAATCTTCCTGGGCCCTTTTTAATTTGGAAACGTTTTTAATGATAACACCAATATGATTTACAGAACCATCTTCTTCTACTAATGGAAAAGCATCCATTATATAAGTACGGTCCATAATCAGATAAGGAAGTTCGAAATCGGAAATGAACACCTTTTCTTGAAATACATTTTCCAGCATCACAAAAATTATTTTCCTCAATGGTTCCGGAAACCGGGGATAGATTTCCTGACCGATTAATTGTTCAATATCCGAATGAAGGCGCTTATGCAATTCACCTCCTGTATAAACGAAATGATAGTTTTTGTCAATTATACTGATAATACCATCCGGATAATTATGCAATAATTGAAGAAATAATTGCTGTACTTTTTTTAATTCCTTTTCAGCTTTTATCCTTTGAGATATATCGATGGCAATGCCCATATATCCGGTAACATTTCCTTTAATATCGCGCAATGCGGTAACTGTTAATGAGACAGGGAATGAATTGCGGTTCTTGTCCACATAATTATACTCTTCTTCTTCATGAATATTGCGTCTCGCTTTTTCTATTAGTATATCAAAACTGTTTTTCAGATTGACGCCGAACAAATTCAACAGTTCGATCCGTTTTTTTTCGATGTCATCCTTATGGTGAAATAACACGGGAGTTGCTTTATTGACCACTTCAGATTGAGTGTATCCAAGCTTTAAAGCAGCTTCCGGATTAAAAAGCTTAATGATACCTTTTTCATCAGTGGCAATGATCATGGCGCCTGCAGTTTCAAATAATGTTTTCTGAAAAAACAAAACATTTTCAAGTGTGTAGTTTGTTTTTTCCAGTTGATGCATCGTGTCCTTCAAATCCTTTGTACGACAGGTCACTGTATTTTCCAGGTCCATATTTAATTTTTCAATCTCCTTTTCTGCAGCTTTTCGAACAGAAATATTAGTAATAAACGCTACAATATATTCACTGTTATCACTTGTGTAATGGCCAAGGCTTACCTCTACCGGAAATTCGGTACCATCCTTTCTTTTGCCAAACAAATCCAACCCCAATCCCATCGGTCGCCTCTGAGGGTTTCCGGTGTACTTTTCCCTGTGATGAATATGTTCCGGATAAAATCTTTCCGGAATTAGTATTTCAATCTTTTCGCCAATCAATTCAGCTTTTGAATATCCAAATTCATTTGCCGCAAAAGGATTAATTGCGATAATCTGTCCATCACCATCAGCAATCAAAATCCCCATTGTGGCGAACTCAAAAAAAGCCTCAAAATGACTTGAACTTTCCGTGTTGATTGAAATATGACCCGGCATGTTTTTACAATTCAAAAATGGCCCGTCTGAACTAAATTATTTTAACGATAAAAAAATCGCTTAAATGCAAGGTAACCGGAAACATTTGTCGTAGCACTGATTGTTATCAGGGCTTCTGCGTATTTAGATCATCTGTTTTTCTTCATGTTTTACTAAAGCTGTATGAAAACAATTTTATGGAGAAGGTTTGTTTTTTCGGCATTTCGGGTTTCCACTGATTTCAATCATTAAAAGTCCAACTAAGGACATTCTTTAATGCCGGATCACCAATTATTTTCGCATTCGTTTTTGATAGGATAGATAAAAGCAAAGGGTGGATTTTTATCCGGCCCTTTTTTTAGTCTGCTGAATGGTTTTTTGATTGAGGATTAATTTGATAATATCAATCAGTGAAAGTGGAAACCAAGAACATTCTTTGTCAAAGAATCAGCACTTATTTTTACGCTAGTTTTTCATAGGATATTGGATTTTAAACAAAGGGTGGATTTCTATCCTGCCCTTTTTTATTAAAACAAGTGTCAGCGATGTACTTATTCTGAATATTTTAATAATTGCTGATATAACCATTGCAGGACAAAAGTAAGTTCGGATGACACGCAGCAGCGATAGAAATCATGAATGGTTTAAGTGAATAAAATAATAATTGCTATAGAAACGAAACGGCTTCTGTAAGCTCTTCGAAAAAAATAATACCTTGTTTTTGAAGATAAATTTTAGCGGCTTGCATTATTTTACCTCCAAGTAATACGGGAAAGATTTTTGTCTTGAATTTCTGTTCTACAAACATCCTACAAATAGCCTCAGGATGGGTCATGAATTGTGGGGTAATGATAACAAAAATTGCATCTGCATTAAATTCATCCGCAACGGTTATTGTCTTAAGATATCTCTCTTGTGACGCATCCCCAATAATATCCACCGGATTATTTTTTGACCAATGAGAAGGTAATATTTCACTCAGCTTATCTATTTCATCCTCACTCAGCATATACAACTTATTACTGATTAAATCGCTCATCAGCGTTCCTGCCCCGCCTGCATTGGTAATAATAAGTACTTTATTGAAGTCATAAGGATACAAGAGCCCGTTCACATCATTCAACATTTGTGCGCCTGCAGCTTTCAGTAAAGCAACAAATATCTCATAATTCCCCGCCATGTTTCCTGTATGGGAAAAAGCGGCCTTCCTCGCAGCTTCTGTTTTCCCTGCTTTAAATATCCTGATTTTCAAAGTGCTTTTCCTTATAGTCCTTAGCAGATTTTTACCATTTGATATTCCCTCGATGTATAAATTAACCGGATGATGACCTTTATAAGAACTGATGAGATCTGCAAAATCTACGTCAGCCATATTGCCAACTGAAATTATATTTTCAAAACCGATTTGCTTTAAGGCCGCTTTATCCATCAATTCGGCAACAATTGCTCCGGATTGTGAGAAGAAATTGGTTGTGCCTTTTTTAATATCATGCGTAGCGAACGTAAGGTTTAATCCGTTTGTATAGATGCCGATGCAGTTTGGGCCCACAATGTTTATCTCATAAGTTTCAGACAGTTCTTTTAGAAAACTTTCGTCTCTTCCCGCTTCTTTAAAACCAGCAGTAATGATGATCACATTCTTCACCTTTTTGGTGACGAGTTGTAGAATAGTTTCTTTAATGGCATGGATGGGAACGGCGACAACTGCCGTGTCAATCAATGGGAGTTCTTGAATAGTATTGTACACTTTTTTATTCAACAACTTTTTTAAATGTGGATTTACATAATAAACATTTTCATTATCAGCAGTATTTTTTGCAAGCGCATAACCAATCTTTTCCTCATGTTCACTGACACCAATAAGCGCAATCTGTTCAGGCAAAAATATTTCAGGAAAAAATTTCAACTGTTTCGTGATTATATTTTTACTGACGGGAAGCAAGCGGGCATCAACTACGGTCAATGCGTCTTCAGTAAGCATTACAGGATTGAGATCCATTTCCTGCGCGTCCAACCGCTGCAGTTTTTTTACCAGATCCAATACCAACTGCATATCATACATTTTGCCGCGAAATCCTTTTGTAAAAAACGCCGATATTTTAGTTTGTGCAATAGCTTTTATAATTTCATCATCACCGGCTTCACTGTCTATAAAACAAACATCCCTGAACATTTCAGTAAAAATTCCGCCTGCGCCAAAGACGATTACTTTCCCAAAAACAGCGTCATTTATTATTCCAAAAAATAGCTCAACTCCTGGTTGCATTTTGCTTACCAGAAATTTGTCCCGTTCATCCAGGCAAATATCTTTTTGTGAAAGATTATATTGAATAATACACTTTGCCTTATTTAAAGCTTCTTCGTTTTCAATGTTTATAATTACGGCCCCCACATCTGATTTGTGCACGACTTTATCTGAAAGTACCTTTAAGGCAACCGGATAAAAATCCACATTCAGTTCTTCAGCAATATTAAAAATTTTATATTGGGGTGTATGAATGTCGTAACTATTTAGCCAATTATAAATTTCATTTTCCAGCATACATTTTCATTTAACAGTTCCCTTTTTCATTGGAAACAAAACGTGGCGTTTAAGAATTTTTACTTTTGCCAATTTTTTTAAAGGTCCCCATTTTGTTGATAAGGAATGTAAGCTGTGTCATTGACCCTGCTGACAGTCGTCAGTAATATTCTGCCCTCCGAAACCTTATTTTGCAGCAGAAAACCATATCCCGCACTAAACACAATTCTTCAAACAGCTTTTATGTATTCCGCAAGCAGACTCAATAAAGAACGATCGTACACAATTTTGGCAGGAGATATTGGAGCTACCAAGATGTTACTGGCCGTGTTTAATGTAACCGATGGAAAGCTTTCCTGTTTGCGTGAGCAAAAATTTATAACAAAAGAGTGTAACCAGATTGAAGATACGATTAAACAATTTGTAGGAATTGATGAAATACGTCTTGTTAGTTTGGGGGTTGCAGGTCCGGTAATTGACGGCAAAGTCAATATCACCAATATCTCACGAATACTTGACCGTATGCAGATATCGGCACTTTTAAATAATATTCCTGTATACTTTATTAATGACCTGGAAGCGACTGCGTATGGCTTATCAGAATTAAAACCTGAAGATTTTAAAATAATTTCGGAAGGCAAACCAAATTTGACAGGCAATATCGCTGTAATTGCGCCGGGAACTGGTTTAGGGGAAGCAGCCGCTTATTGGGACGGAACAAACCATTACCCGTTTGCAACAGAAGGTGGGCATTGCGATTTTGCAGCCCGCAGCGAGGTTGATTTTGAGCTTCAAAAGTATTTAAGTGGAAAATTTGGACATGTAAGCTGGGAGCGGGTTATCAGCGGACGTGGCATTGAAAACATTTTCGGGTTTCTTCAAACAAAGAAGCAAATGATAATTCCCGAATGGCTACAAAAGCAGTTAACTATCGCAGATAATGCCGAAGTGATAAGCGCTAATACAGAAGTAGATATCTGCAGAGAGGCTATGAACCTTTTTTTCAGATATCTTGCAACCGAAGCCGCTAATCTTACGCTAAAAACAAAAGCAACAGGTGGTATATTTATTGGCGGTGGCATTATCACAAAAGTATTACCGCTCCTGGATACAAACGTCTTTATGCAACATTTTACAGATTTTGGAAGAATGAAGTTTTTGCTTAAGGAAGTTCCGGTAACAGCAATATTAAATAGCAGGACAGCGCTTTTAGGGGCCGCGGTTTTTGGTGCTGGTTTAATCAAAAACTAGATCAGCAACGTTATAACTTTCTATAAAATTTAAAGCTATACTTATATAATTTTGTAAAATTGTAGTTGCGTCCGAACCTTCTGTCCATTCCACTATCTTCAATCGGTTTTTTTATTTCAAATCATCGGTTATCCTATACGAAAATCCATCCCCGATTCCATATTAATTAAATGAAAAGGCTTCCAGCTTTTTTATTTCCATTCCAACTCGTGAATGTCTTCACATTGAAAATTAATAATCGCTTTATGGAAGAATGAAGAATTTTATCACTGGAAACTGATAACTGATAAATGAAAAACATTTACAAAACAGGAATAAAGTGCATAAGCGTTAAAAAAATCGCCTTCCTCGTTTACATTTCGGGAGTAAATTCTTTACTCATCTTAACCACGTCTGTTTCAAATTTTGCATTTTCAGGAACTATTATCAACGGCACACTGGTATTTTTTCCGAGAGCTGTGGCTGTGCTTCCAAACAATTCTTCAATGGAGTCGCCATTACCTTTTCTGCCCACAACGATAAAATCTACATTCTTTTCTTTAGCTACATTCAAGATAGTCCGATAAGCCTCTCCATCTTCGCAAACTACTTCCATCAGCTTATGTCCAGGGTCAAGAAAATCTGCTTCATCCAATAACTGCGCCTCAGCCTTCAACATTACTTCATAAAGTGATCCCGCGTCACCAGGGCGGCTCTGAGAATCAGAAGGCTTAAATGAATTAAATAAAAGAATGTTAGCCCCAAGGGCTTTCGCCAAATCAATCCCAAAAAAGGAAGCATTGCGTGAAGCATGAGAAAAATCGGTAGCGATTAATATGGTTTTCATTGTAATTTTTTTATAAACTGGTTTAATGATTCTGAATCTTTAGATGAAATTAACCCAACACCTTAACCTGGTTACTGATTACGATCACCCTAATGATTGACTCGTATCACTCTTTTCCGCGTGGGGTAGAATAACTTTAATTCCTTCATTTTTATTAAAATTCATTTCAAAAAATAAAACCTGGAGGCCTCTTGATATGAACTTTGATTTAAAAACCATCGCTTCGCAAACGAAAGAACAGGTTTTGTCCCTGCTGGAAACAAATATTGATACGGGCCTTACTTCATTAGAAGCCAGCAAACGACTAAAAAAAAACGGCCTTAATATCATTCCTTCTCATAAAAGGCAATCGTGGTGGGACGACCTGCTGCAACATTTTAAGAGCCCATTGGTTATCCTTTTATTAATTGCTGCGGGCATTTCATTTTCCATAGCAGAAAACATCAATGCCTCTATTATTATCCTGATTGTAATAGCGAGTGTACTAACCGACTTTTTCCAGGAAAGAGACGCGAGGAATGCCGCGGAAAAATTAAAACAAACTGTAAAAAGCAAAGCCACCGTGATTCGCAATGGAGCAGAAGAAGATCTTTTACCACAGTATTTATGCCCGGGCGACATTATCATATTGAATGCGGGTAAAATTGTTCCGGCTGACGCACGCGTCCTCATGGCAAAAGATTTTTTCATCAATCAATCATCACTTACCGGCGAATCTTTTCCGGCAGAAAAACATGCTGATGCCATTGCCGCTGTCAGCGACGATTTGAGTAGAATGGAGAATATAGCATTTATGGGTTCGAGTGTTATCAGCGGCGCGGCTAAAGCGGTAGTGGTAAAAAGCGGCGCCGATACCGAGTTTGGGAAAATAGCTGAAAAATTAATCGGGCGAGAAACAGAAACGGATTTCAGCCATGGCATGCGTGAATTTGGTTACCTGATTATGAAAGTGACGCTTGCGCTGGTGCTGTTCATTTTCCTGATCAATGCGCTGATGAAAGAAAATATTTTAGAGTCTTTCATGTTTGCTATCGCAATTGCTGTCGGGCTGACACCTGAATTGCTGCCAATGATCATGTCGCTTACTATGTCTAAAGGTTCTTTACGAATGGCGAAAAAAGGGGTTGTAGTTAAACATTTGTCTGCCATCCCTAATTTTGGCAGCATGGAAGTTTTGTGTACCGACAAAACCGGCACCCTCACAGAAGATAAAATAAAACTGATCAGATGCGTAGATGTTTCAGGTGATCACTCAGACCGTGTTTTCCAGCTGGCTTACCTCAATAGTTCATTTCAAACCGCGATAAAAAATCCGTTGGATGATGCAATAATTAATTTTAAAACATTAGATATTTCTTTATGGCATAAAACAGATGAAATACCTTTTGATTTTTACCGGAAACGAATGAGTGTAGTGACGGAACATAATAAAGAGGTTACACTCATTTGCAAAGGTGCGCCCGAAGAAATATTGAAGGTTTGTGTCCAGGGCAAAGATCTTATCACAGCAGCGGTAAAGCAATATGAATCATTAAGTGCTGATGGTTTTCGCGTGCTGGCCATCGCTGTTAAAAATGTTACCGGGCAGCAGATATTTTCAAAGCATGATGAAGCCTCACTTTCTTTCGAGGGCTTTGTCGCATTCCTGGATCCGCCAAAAGAAGATGCGGGTGCTGTAATTAAGGCGCTCGCTGAGATTGGTGTAAAAGTAAAAATTATTACGGGCGACAATCA
>JBQCFI010000215.1:0-13842 GCA_051959325.1 Ginsengibacter sp.
AGCGCGACAAATCGAAATGGAAGCTGAAAGAATCTATTGAAAACCTGAACAAAGAATTATTGAATATAATTGAAAACTTAAAATGAATATGAATTTTACACTTGGATTTTCACCTTGCCCGAATGATACTTTTATTTTTGATGCTTTGGTGAATAAAAAAATTGATACCGGAGATTTTAATTTTAGCGTAAGGCTGGAGGACGTTGAAACCTTGAATAATCTTGCGAGAGAAGAGGTTTTGGATTTTACTAAAATCAGTTACGGCGTATTGCCTTTGGTAATTAAAAACTACATGGTAATGAATAGCGGAAGTGCTTTAGGTAAAGGTGTTGGGCCGCTTTTGATTTCTAATCACCCGGTTGATTTTAACGAGGTAGAAAAATTTACAATCGCTATTCCCGGGGAAAATACGACTGCGCATCTTTTATTTTCTCTTGCCTTTCCAAATGCAAAAAACAAAGTCTTCAGAAGATATGATGAAATAGAAAAATCAGTTCTTGAATCTGAAAAGGTGTTGGGCGTGATCATTCATGAAAACCGTTTTACTTATATGGAAAAAGGCTTGTATAAAATTGTGGATCTTGGAAATTTTTGGGAAGAAAAAACATCGCTTCCCATTCCTCTCGGTGGCATTGTTGGAAGAAGAAATATCGATGAAAATATTTTAATGAAAGTAGATGCACTGATAAAAGAAAGCATGGAGTATGCTTTTGAAAATTATCCATTTATTACCGATTATGTAAAACAACGTTCACAGGAGATGGATCCTGAGGTAATGAAAAAACACATTGATCTTTATGTTAATCAATATTCGATCAATCTGGGAAAAGAAGGCAGAAATGCCATTCAAAAATTTATAAACATTTATGAAAGTAGCCACCAAAACCTGACTAGTCCCCGGTTTGCGGAAGAGGACATTTTTGTAAAAGAAGAGTAGTTTCCAATTAAATATTCTGAATAACGCTTTTAAAAATTTCCTTTACTTTTTCCTTGCTATACGTTTTCCCGTGAAATTTTTGTACCCATCTTACAGCATGAATTGCGTTTGTAAGAAAAACTTCGTCAGCATCAAGTACACTATCAACAGAAAGCTTTTTTTCAACAACTGAATATTTCTTTAAAGAAAATTTTTCCAACATCCAACGGCGCATTGTTCCTGCCACACAGCCTTCAGACAATGGCGGCGTGTAGATTTTATTGTTTTTAATGATAAAAATATTTGCGATCGCTGATTCACAAATTCTTCCAAAAGCATTTAATAAAATCACATCATTCAATTTATTTTTTTTTGCAAAGCGTGCAGCCATGACTGGCAGCAGATAATTATTTGATTTTAAGTTCGAATAAATATCACAGCTTTTCTTTGCAGTGGGAAAAATATCAATCACTAATCCCGTTTCATTAATTGTCATTTTCTGTTGAAGTGGGGATGCTTCAATAATGTAATTTGGAAAATTATTTTCTGTGTCAAAAATATTGCCGTCATTCCGAAAGACCATTAGCCGGATTCTCGCGCTTTCCTGGATGGAATTAATTTTCAACAGATCCTGTATTGCGTGATGAAAAAAAACCGGTGATAAATTTTCAGGTATGTCAAATTCCAGCACTTTCATTCCATTAAAGAATCTTTCAAAATGAAAATCTTCATTCAGAATTTTTCCCTGATGCATGCGCATTGTTTCAAACAACCCATCTCCATAACGCAGCCCGCGGTTATCAACCGTTGTCACCGTTTGGTGTTGATGAAAAAACTGGTTATTGTAGATAAAAAAAAGCTCATTCATGATAAAAAAAATGAATGAGCAAAAGTAGATGGATGATTTGAGTAAAACGAGTTAAATTTCCTGGTCGAGCAGGTTATTTTTTACAGCAAACATAATCAGGCCTGCGGTGCTTTTCGTACCGGTCTTAGTTTTTAGTTTATCGCGAATAGCTTCAATCGTGCGTGGACTTAGATCTACTGCTTCAGCAATTTCGCGAGTGCTTTTTTCCTCACACATTAACCGCAAAATCGTAATTTCTTTTTCAGTCAGCACCGCGTCATCATGGTTAGTTTTAAATGGAGATGACATATTTTTTTGCCGAAGATTGTTTAAAAGCGCCTTGTTTGTGAGAGAATTAAAATAAAACTCCTGCTGATGACAGGTTTTGATCGCTTCATAAATTACTTCTGCATCTGATGTTTTTACGAGGTAACTGTTGGCGCCAAGTTCCATTAATTTCGTAATTACACTTTGGTCGTCAAGTAAAGTAAGCATGACGATTTTTATGCCGGGGTATAATTTTTTTACTTCAGGTAAAGTAGTAATACCATCCATAATCGGCATTTGTATGTCCAGTAAAATCACATCCGGCTGAATGCCCTTTAGCATATTCAATAAATGGGCGCCATTATCCGCTTCAGCTATTACTTTAATATCTTTTTTGGAAGAAAGTGCAGTTTTAACACCGGCCCGGTACAGTACATGATCATCCACAATCATCACATTAATAACACCATCTGTTTCTGGTTTCATAGTCTAATAATGAATTTTTAATAATAAAAACATTGCAAAAATCTACATTAATTATGGGATATCATACAGAATAATTACCAAATTTAAGGAATCGTAATAATACGCATAAATCAAGTAATTAAACTTACAATATTCCGGAAGCTGCAATTAAAATAAGGATTAAGTCTGCATTTCATTAAAGCATTTACCAATTATTTGGTGAATTTTCGCGAATAGAAATTTTGCATTTAGTGCCAAATAGTGCGCAAATTTTCGCGTTAATGAGTAGTGAATTTTTTAATCTCTGAAACAAATAAAACTTATTTGCTGCCAGCAAATGGGCAAATGTGTAAGATTTCTGTTTTAATAATTGATTCAAATGATCTTATTTTTTCTTCTGGCTTTTTGGTGCAAAAATTGCAAACATCCTTTTCCCTTCCAATTTCGGCATGCTCTCTAAAGTACCTACATCTACAAGCCTTTCAGCAAATTTTAATAGTAATAATTCGCCCCGTTCTTTAAACATAATCGCCCGTCCTTTGAACTGAACGTAGGCTTTTACTTTATTGCCGTCTTTCAGAAAGTTTTCTGCATGTTTTGATTTAAAATCAAAATCATGATCATCAGTATTCGGAGTAAAGCGGATCTCTTTTACTTCAGAAACCTTGCTTTTAGCCTTCATATCCTTTTCCCGTTTCTTTTTTTCATAAAGAAACTTGTTGTAATCTATCACTTTGCAAACCGGAGGTTCTGCTTGGGGTGAAATCTCTACCAGGTCAAGTCCCTGATCATTTGCAATTCGTTGCGCTTCTGCGGTAGAATAAATTCCAACTTCTACGTTATCGCCAACCAATCGTACCTGTGGCACTCTTATCATTTGGTTGGTACGGTGTTCCTGTTGTTGTTCTTTTTTAAAACGTGGATTAAATGCGCCTCTCGGCGGTCTTGGTGGAAATGCCATTAATTGATTTTAGGTTATAAATGTGTTTTATTTGATTATGAAAAATTCGTAAATAAGTAGTTCAAAAATCATTCTTATAGCGCTCTTTTTAAAATTATAATTCAATTCATTAAATCTGTGTCTTATTCTTCACTTCTTCTTTAATATTTTCGATCACTTCGTTTAATGTTTTTGCGCCTTCATCGCCTTTTCCCTGCCTGCGAACCGACACTTTTTCTTCATTCACTTCTTTCTCTCCAATAATAAGCATTACCGGGATTTTTGCCAATTCTGTATCTCTTATTTTCTTGCCAATTTTTTCGCTTCGATCATCAATTTCGGCACGAATATCATTATTTTTTAATTGACTTAAAACATTTTCTGCATATGCAAGAAATTTATCACTTATAGGTAAGATTTTCACCTGAACCGGTACCAGCCACATCGGAAATTTTCCGGCACAATGCTCAATTAAAACTGCCACAAACCTTTCCAAACTTCCAAACGGAGCCCGATGAATCATCACCGGTCTGTGTTTCGCATTGTCTTCGCCGATGTAAGTAAGATCAAATCTTTCGGGCAAATTATAATCTACCTGGATCGTACCCAATTGCCACTTTCTGCCAATGGCATCGCGAACCATAAAGTCTAATTTCGGCCCGTAAAAAGCAGCTTCACCATATTCAATTACCACATTTTCCAAACCCTTTTCATTCACCGCTTCCATGATCGATTTTTCTGCCAGGTTCCAGTTCTCTTCGCTGCCGATGTACTTTGTTTTATCTTCCTGGTCACGCAAAGAAATCTGGGCGGTATAATCTTTAAAACCAAGGGAATTAAAAACATGCAAAACGAGATCAATTACTTTTTTAAATTCTTCTTTCACCTGCTCGGGCATTACAAACAAATGCGCATCGTCCTGTGTAAATCCGCGAACTCTTGTGAGTCCATGCAATTCGCCCGACTGTTCATAACGATACACGGTTCCAAACTCTGCCAGCCTCAGTGGCAGGTCTTTGTAGCTACGCGGTACCGCTTTATAAATTTCACAATGATGGGGGCAGTTCATAGGTTTCAGAAAAAATTCTTCACCTTCGACAGGAGTTTTTATAGGTTGAAAACTGTCCGCGCCGTATTTTTCATAATGGCCGCTGGTGACGTATAAATTTTTGGAACCAATATGCGGGGTAACGACCGGCAGGTAGCCCGCTTCCAGTTGAGCTTTTTGCATAAAATCCTGTAGTCTTCCACGAAGCATTGCACCTTTTGGTAACCACAATGGTAAGCCTTGTCCTACTTTTTCCGAGAATGTAAATAGTTCTAATTCCTTTCCGATCTTGCGATGATCGCGCTTCTTTGCTTCTTCTAAAAAAACTATATATTCATCCAGCTCTTTTTGATTCGGAAATGTAACCCCATAAATGCGCGTAAGCATTTTATTTTTTTCATCGCCTTTCCAATAGGCACCTGCGATGCTCGTTAATTTAATTCCTTTAATAAATCCTGTTGAAGGAATATGAGGGCCCCGGCACAAGTCTGTAAATTTCCCCTGTGTATAGAAAGTGATATTTCCATCTTCTAAATTTGAAAGCAGATCCAGTTTGTATTCGTCACCTTTTTCTTCAAAATATTGAATCGCATCTGCTTTAGAAATTTCTTTTCGTATGTACGGATTATTTTGTTTAGAAAGCTCCGCCATTTTCTTTTCTAATTTTACCAAATCGGTTTCGGTAATGACATTATCGCCTAAATCGATATCGTAATAAAAACCTTTTTCTACAGGCGGCCCAACCCAAAATTTTACTCCTGGAAAAGTGTCTTCAACAGCCTCCGCCATCAGGTGGGCAGAAGAATGCCAGAAAGTCGATTTACCATTAGCATCTTCCCATGTTAAAAATTTGATAGTAGCATCGTTTTTGATCGGTCTTGAAAGATCCCAAATTTCCCCGTTTACCTCTGCTGCTAAAATCCTCCGTGCAAGGCCTTCGCTAATTGATTTTGCAATATCCATCGCCGAAGACCCTTGCTCATACTGCCTTACAGCTCCATCAGGAAAAGTTATATTCATCATTCTACAAGTTAAAATTATTCTCTTTTTTATTTTTTGAATAGCAAATTTAACGAAGTATTAGACAAAGATGATATTCCTTTGGGAGGATATGCTTTTAATAACAATTAATTTTGAAAGAACAAATATTTGGGCACGATGAAAAGAATTTTTACTCTACTTTTTCTACTTTTTTTGGGCGTTGGTTTGTTTGCACAAAATTCACTTGCACAAAATTACTCTGCCGAAAAAAGTGTCTCTCATTATAAGTCTCATAATAAAAATGAAATCAATTTTGATGGACAATGGAAAGGTGGATTTGATGAAGGTGGATTCGGAATTCCCGGCTTTGACAGCGATATAAAATATGTATTGGAACTGACGACCAACGGTTCACGTGTTTCCGGCTATTCCTACACTTATTTCCAGGAAGGAATAAAAAGATATTATACAATTTGCCGGCTTACAGGCACGCTCAACCGTGAAACAAATGATATTGTAGTAACGGAAATTGAAAGAACAAAATTTAATACGCCGCCGGATTTTCAAAATTGTTTTCAAACCCACAGGCTGCATTACGAAAAAGATACCGGGAATATTGAGGTACTGAGAGGTACCTGGATTCCTGCTCCAAACCAGGGAAGAGGCTGCGGAAGCGGAACCACAGTGCTTTCGCGCAGAATCGTAAGCAACTTGCCGATTGGATTTATGCCACATAAAAAAAGCCCGGCAATAAAAAATCCGGTAGCAAAGTCACCAGAAAAAAAACCCGTCCATAAGAATTCAATTGTTGCTGCTCCTAAAAAGCCAAATACAAATCCGACAGCAAAAGCAACGCAACCGGTTAGAAAATCCCAGCCAAAAATGAAAATGGAGGAAACAGAAACTGTAAAAAGTTCGGTTCCTAAAAATGAAAATTCTTCTATTGCAGATTCACAAATAAAAACACATCATTACATTACGCCAACAGTAAAAGGCTTCGAAAAGCGCAGAACCGATATCGTAAAAACAATCGATATTGAACAGCCGACTTTTCATCTCGATTTTTATGATAATGGAGAAATAGATGGAGATTCTATTACCGTTTTTTACAATGGAAAAGTTGTTTTATCGCATCAAAGATTGTCAGACAAGCCAGTTTCTCTGACCTTGACACTTGATAAAAATGCAGCTGAGAATATTGTTACCATGTACGCAGATAATCTCGGAACTATCCCTCCAAACACAGCGCTGATGATCGTTACAGATGGTGGCACAAGGTCTGAAGTAAGAATGGAATCCGATTATGGAAAGAGTGGCAGCGTAATCTTCAAAGCAAAAGAATAGTTTCAATGTCATTCTTGAAAATAGATGGCATTTTTGTTTTGCAAAGTTTTTTTTTATCAATTTTTTTTCAGGGAAATGATCGGATCTTGTTCATTTGTTCCTTTTCTTCTTCTGATTTATAAAATAAGAATCTGTGCTATTTATTGCTTTGCTGCAAGTGTTGTTGCTTTCGGGTGAACGAACAAATAAGTAACATTTCTATTTAGAATTAGAGCCGCTTGCCGGAACTATTTTATAACACATACTTTACTTGCTTTCATCAAAATTGAAGCATTTTCGAGCAATGGAATTTTAATCGGTTGAATTAAAAATCAGTTTCTGTAATTTTGAAACTCATTTTAATTTTCAACCTAATGAGCCGCAAAATCAATTATTGCATCAATCTGCTGATTTTTCTTTTCCTTTCTTCTCCCATTATTGCACAATCCACTTTTATTCCAAAAACAGTTGAATTACCAAACGGATGGCCTCTGTCTCCTGCAGGGCGTGCTTTGAAACTGAGCAGTGATCTGCCTTTAAACATTGCTGTTTCACCTTCTAAAAAATATGCTGCAATTACTGATAATGGAAATGGAGTTCAGGGAATTGAGTTGATAAATATTGCGAATAAAAAACTATTATCCTTTACAAAAATTCGTTCCGCATGGCTTGGATTAGAGTTTAGTAACGACAATAAATATTTGTATGCATCCACAGGAAATCGAAATATGATCTTGCGGTTCCAGGTAAAAAATGGTGGCCTTACATTAAAAGATTCTATTGTTTTGGGAAAGCCGTGGCCCAATAAGATATGCATAACCGGAATTGCTTTAGACGACGCTCATTCGCAGTTGTTCGCGGTTACAAAGGAAGATAACTCGCTCTATGTTTGTGATACAAAAAACAATAAAATTGTGCGGCAAATTCCATTAAGTGCTGAAGCTTATACCTGTTTATTGAATCCTGCAAAAACACGACTATATATTTCATTGTGGGGTGGCGATAAAGTGATCATCTATGATTTAAAAAAAGGAGTTATCTCTGATTCTATTGGCACAGAAAGCCATCCAAATGATATGACTTTTACCAAAAACGGAAACTTCCTTTTTGTGGCAAATGCAAATAGCAACAGCGTCTCTGTTATTGATACCAAAAAGCAAAAAGTGATTGAAACCCTTTCCGCAAGCCTCTTTCCTGATGCCCCGGCAGGAAGCACAACCAATAGTGTTGCTTTAACAGCGGATGACAAAACTTTGTACATCGCTAATGCAGATAACAATAGCCTGGCAGTTTTTAATGTTTCAAAACCCGGTTCGTCCCGGTCGTACGGATTTATTCCTACAGGCTGGTATCCTACTTGTGTTCGTATTGTAGGCAATACACTTTTAGTTGCTAACGGAAAAGGATTTCAATCCATGGCCAATCCATACGGCCCACAGCCTGATAATAAAAAAATAAAAACCCCTTATCAAAAAGCGATCACTTCCGAAAGCAAACAGCCGGTTCAATATATCGGAAGCTTGTTTAAAGGGTCACTTTCATTTATTCCGATTCCAAAAATGAATGAACTGGAAAAATATTCTATCCAGGTTTATAAAAATACCCCGTACAATAAAAATAAAGAAGCATTGGCAGCAGGTGAATTTGGAAATCCTGTTCCGCAGAAAGTTGGAGCTGCTTCCCCGATAAAATATGTTTTTTATGTTATCAAAGAAAACCGTACCTACGACCAGGTTCTTGGTGACATGAAAGAGGGAAATGGTGATAGTTCTTTATGTCTTTTTGGTGAACGGATTACCCCTAATCTTCATGCTATTGCAAGAAACTTTGTACTACTCGATAATTTTTATGATGATGCAGAAGTTAGCGCGGATGGGCACAACTGGAGTACAGCAGCGTATGCAACTGATTATGTTGAAAAAACATGGCCGACCAATTATAGCGGGCGCGGTGGCACTTATGATTATGAAGGGACACGGAAAATTGCTTATCCTGCAAAAGGATTTATCTGGGATTATTGTCAGCGTGCAGGAATCAGTTATCGCAATTACGGCGAATTTGTGCATGATGGCAAAGAGCCAATCTTACCTTCGATTGTTGGACATTTTTGCGCGGGTTTCCCTGATTTTGATTTAAGTATCCAGGATGTGTATCGTGAAAAAATATGGGAACATGATTTTGATTCTTTAGTTGCAAACAATGATTTGCCAAAATTTTCGACCCTCCGTTTTCCGGACGATCACACAAGCGGAATGAGGAAAGGAGCCTACACGCCTTATGCAGCTGTAGCAGATAATGATCTGGCTGTTGGGCGATTTATCGAGCATATTTCGAATAGCCCTATTTGGAAAGAGTGCGCTATTTTTATTGTGGAAGATGACGCGCAAAATGGCCCGGATCATGTGGATGCACATCGGTCTACAGCATATGTTATCGGACCTTATGTAAAACGGAATTTTGTGGATCACACGATGTATTCTACTTCAGGATTATTGAGAACCATGGAACTGATTCTTGGGCTGCCAACAATGAGCCAGTATGATGCAGCAGCAATGCCACTATTCAGATCTTTTACTGCTTCACCTGATTTTACAGCCTATAAAGCGTTACCATCAAATATAAACATTGATGAAAGAAATACTGCTTGGAATAAATTGGCAAAAGAATCGGCCAAATTTAATCTGGCTGTTGAAGACGCTGTGCCGGATGTGCCCTTTAATGAAGTAATCTGGAAAGCAATAAAAGGAGAAAACAGTGTAATGCCGACACCCCGGCACAGTGCATTTTTGAAATTACAGGAAAAGGTGGACGACGATGATTAAGTTTTTGTTACGGAAATGGAAATTAGTAAACAAATAAAAAAGACAGATTTTTAATTTTCAATAACCAGAGATTTGTCAATAAATTAAGGAATTCCTACAGTTTCTTTCATGCCCGTAAATACGGTTTTCCAAACCAAATTAAAAAAGGATTTGTAGATGTTTCTTTTATATTGAGGATTTACTTTTCGAAGGCCGGAAGCCCCGGGATTATTATTTTGAACAACAAGGTTTGCAGCTAAAGTTGCAAATCCTCTTTTCTTCACCTCTTTTGTATTTTTATCGCGTTTTAAAACATCGACTTTCAAATCATCATATTTCATAACAAAATTTCCCTCGGCGTTTGCATCGTTGCCTTTAAAACTAAAATCAATGGAATTGATTTTACCTGAATTGATTTTTATTAATGCCATTGGTATCGAAATTTTATTCAGAATAGACGCATCAAATCCAGGAGTATGGCCATTTGTAAAGAAATCGCCGTCATTGCTATTTAATACAAATTTAAAATTTCCTGTTATTGGAATTGAATTTAAAACATTGGACTCGAAAGCAATATTGAGCTGGTTATTTTTTTGAATTGCCTGCGGCACATTGGTAATATTAGTAATGTTCAATTTTGAACCTGTAAAACTAATGATTCCCACACTGTCGCTCACTGTTTCATTTTCCTTGTATTCAATGTAGGCATTTCTTAAAGTAGCGGTGGAAATATTTATTGGAAGTTTAATTTTTTGAAGTAGCTGAGACGGATAATTTCCTACTTTGCTTTTTTGTCGAAGAGGCTTATGGAGGTCATGATATATTTTCGCCACTGTGTTTTCAATTACCAAATTTGAAGCGGTTAATTTTTTATCTAGCAAGTCATTCATGACAATATTTCTCAACGAAATCCCCTTCAGATGCACATCATACCTGTCTGTCTGATAATTAAATTTATTGGCAAACTCATGTTCGCCGGCGAAGGGAATAATATCAAATGATCGGATATTTAATTGTCGGTGCAAAGAATTTACGGTGATATTTCCTGAATGAAAAGAATAAAGTCCATCCTTACTCTTGACGGACAAACTGCTTAAAGAAACCTCAGCTTCTTTTGTAAAATCCATGGGATGCATTTCCAATTCAATGATCTGATCTGCTTTTACTTCATTTATCTCTAAGGAAATATTTCCAACCGAATAATTGCTTTTTGCAAAAGGCACAAAAGTTACTTTTGGAAAATCAAGATGCTTCATGTACACACCATAAACATTCACGAAACCCGTACTGTCGGCGCTTTTTACTTTTCCAATGGTAGTTGTTTTCAAAGCCGGAAGTGGCAATTGATACAAAATAATATTGTTGCATAAAATAGTGTCAACAACGAGGTTTTTATTTTTTACGATCTCGTTTGAATTCACACCGTTCAGCGTCAGCCCTTTTGCATCTAACAAGCGGATAGAAGCGGATGTGTCATTTTCAAACCTGTTCACGGAGATCTGATCGAATAGAAGCTGTTTTTGTTTCCCTAAAAAATGCACTTTCTTCAACGAAAGTTCTCTACGGTTATGGTTGTACGAAAAAAAGGAATCAACGGTAAAAGCGGCTTGTCTGCAAAACAAAATTCTTGTAGTATCCAGATGATGGGTGCTGTCGATTAAAATATCCTGCAGAAGGAGCTTCCCATTTATGAAATCAAAATTTTTGGTTTTTTTAAAAAAATCAATTCCGGTTGCATTCAGATTATTTACAAAAACAAAACCAACTTTTATAAAATCCAGTTTACCCAAAATTTGCTTATAAACTTCATTCGCCTCGACCTGGATTTTAGTTGTTTTTTGCAATGCTTTGAGGGAATAAAGAATTATTTCAGGGTTATCGATTATGACAGAATCTCCTTGAATAGAGCTTCCTTCTAATGCTTTTGCTGTTTTCACACCGGTAACCGTCAATGATTTTATGGTAACATCCATTAAGAAATCGGGCATATTTTCCACAGACAGTTTTTTAGCACGGCTGGTATCTGGAATAATTCGGATGTTTTTAATGGATGCATCTCCGGTTGCTTCATTGAAAGAAAGCGATTCATATTGAATCGTATATAAACTGTCGGTGTGTTGCGCAACCTTTGCAGACAGCGTGTTTTCAACTATTTTGTATTTAAACTTCTGCCAAATTACAAATCCGGCAACAATAAGTAGCAAAATAGCTGCAAGAACAAATAATAATTTTCTGGATAATCTTTTCATACACAGAACGCAATCATTGCAAATGAAGCACCAATTTAAATAAAAATTAAAGTTTTAGATTTGGCATTAATACATAACTTATGAATATAGACTTAAATAAAAATGAGGATGCTAATAAAATCGCCTGGAGTAATATTAAAACATTATTGGATAAAATAGAAGAAGGCGGTGGGAAAAAGGCGATACAAAAGCAAAAGGAACGGAATAAATTGACAGCCCGCGAGCGCATACAATATCTTTTGGATAAAGAAAAACCCTTTATAGAAATTGGTGCTTTTGCCGGTTATGCAATGTATGAAGAGTATGGTGGATGTCCAGCTGGCGGCACCGTTGCTGGCGTTGGATATGTCGGAGGCAAGCAATGTGTTATTGTCGCAAACGACCAAACAGTAAAAGCAGGAGCGTGGTTTCCTATTACCGGAAAAAAGAATTTGCGGATGCAGGAAATTGCGATGGAAAACAATCTTCCGATCATTTATTTAGTGGATAGTGCGGGAGTTTTTTTGCCAATGCAGGACGAAATTTTTCCTGACAAAGAACACTTTGGAAGAATTTTTCGAAATAATGCAAGAATGAGTGCGATGGGAATCACACAGATAGCTGCAGTGATGGGGCCATGTGTCGCCGGCGGCGCTTATCTTCCTATTATGAGCGATGAAACCATTATGGTAGAAGGCCATGGCTCTATTTTTTTAGCAGGACCTTATTTGGTCAAAGCAGCGATTGGGGAAACGACCGATAATGAAACTTTAGGTGGTGCTGCAACCCATACAGAAATCAGTGGAATCGCAGATTATAAATTTCAAACAGAAGAGGCTTGTCTGGATTGTATAAAAGAAATCATTTCAAAACTCGCTGATACTCCAACGGCAGGATTCAACAGAATCGCGCCAATCACTCCTGCAAAAGAACCATCAGAAGTGTATTCTATTTTTCCCGAAGGAAATTTAAAACCTTATGATATGCATGAAATAATTGAAACGATTGTAGATGCGTCATCATTTATAGAATTTAAAAAAGAATACGGCAAAACCCTTATTTGTGGCTATGCACGCATTGACGGATGGGCAGTAGGAATTGTGGCGAACCAAAGATTAAATATCAAAAATAAAAAGGGCGAAATGCAGATTGGAGGCGTAATTTATAATGACAGTGCGGATAAAGGAGCACGGTTTATCATGAATTGTAACCAGAAAAAAATCCCGCTAATATTCTTACAGGATATTACCGGCTTTATGGTTGGTACCAGGAGCGAACATTCCGGAATTATAAAAGACGGTGCCAAGATGGTAAATGCAGTTGCAAATTCTGTTGTTCCTAAAATTACTTTCATTCTCGGAAACTCTTATGGAGCGGGTAATTATGCAATGTGTGGCAAAGCCTATGATCCACGGTTTATTTATGCGTGGCCTTCCGCCAAGATCGCAGTGATGGGAGGAGAGCAGGCTGCCAAAACATTATTGCAAATAGAAGTAGCTTCTTTGAAGGCTAAAGGAAAAGAAATAACCGCGGAAAATGAAGAAAATCTTTTAAAGCAAATGATGGATAAATATGCTACACAAACTACTGCTGTTTATGCAGCATCCCGCTTGTGGGTAGATGCAATTATTGATCCTCAAAAAACAAGAAAAATTATTTCTGAAAATCTATCTGCGGCTAATCATAATCCAAAGATAGAAGAATTCAACACAGGTGTTTTCCAAGTGTAATTTTAAATTACTAACTATTCATTTTACTAAAAGTAAAATTGCTGCCAAGTGAAATAAAATTTATCTAAATTTTTTCAATAAAACGAAGAACAATTATCAAAAAAGCTATTTTTATTGAATTATATATATTAACAGCGAGGATTAATAAAAATTATCAAAGTTGAATTAAATGGTAATTTTACGGTATTGCAAATTTAAAAATTGCACTCTATGTTTGCACCATGAATTCTGAATCACTGTTTTACAAATTCATTTTTCTAAAAGCTAATCCTGCATATTCTGAAGATCAACCGGAT
>JBQCFI010000216.1:0-2037 GCA_051959325.1 Ginsengibacter sp.
AAAATTACAAACCCGGTTCTCCTGAAGCTTCGGACGCATTGATTGCTAAAAGTGTTTGTAACAACAAGACAAAGAATAATTCCTTGTCTTACCACATTTACTTCGATTGTCCAAATGATCTGAACGGCCGCTACATTAGCCTCAGCAGTGTGCAAAAAATTTTAATCCTCAGTTACGCAAAGGCAATAACCATTTGAAATTAAACGAAGTAAAAAGCAGAAATTCTGAAAAGGGGTTTACGAAAATTATACTAAGCAATATTCAAGATCTGAAAGATGACATGCTGGTAACGAAGGAGCATATCTTACAATGAAAAACATTTCTGAAGAATAAAGTTGGTTTAAAATTAGTTGGTACAGTTTTAATTAAAACAAATCATGGCAAATCCGTTTAGTCCCCTTAAAGAAAAGGTGTTTTTAAAACTGTATCTTTCCCAAACGATCAGTCTTTTAGGAGATGCTTTCACATGGGTAGGAATCGCTTTATTGGCTTTTCAATTTGGCGGCGTACATTCTGCCGCAATTCTTGCGACAGCACTAACATTAAGAGTAACTGCTTTCATTATTTTTGGTCCTTACGCGGGTGTACTTGCAGATAGACTTGACAGAAAAAAAATTCTTTACATCACTCATTTTGTAAGAATGGCCATAGTGGCTTGCCTGCCTTTTGTAACCACAGCGCTACAAATTTACTTGCTCATTTTCTTCCTGAATATTTTTAATGCTTTTTTTACACCGGCTTATCAGGCAGCGATCCCGCAATCTATAGAAAGTGAAAAAGAATATAGTTCTGGCATTGCATTATCTAATGCCACAAATCAGTTACTTGGAGTTTTAGGACCGGGACTTGCCGGAGCAATTGCGGCATGGCTTGGAGCGAGGGAAATCTTCTTTGTAGATGCGGGTTCATTTATTATTGCCGCGGTTATCATCCTCACTTTACCGTCCTTAATGATAATTCAGAAAGAAGGAGTAAACGATGCGCCGCGACCAAAAATATGGAAAGATATCGCAAAAGGAACGAGGTTATTATTTGAAAACAAAGCGGTGAGATTTGCATTGTTGATAGAGCTGGTTTCCGCCATTGCGGGGGCGCAGATTTTAGTAAACACAGTTGGTTTTGTAAAAGGGCAATTGCATTTAGGAGATAAACAATATGGTTATGTGATGGCGGCATTCGGCATAGGAGCGGCAATAGCAGCATTTACTTCGGGCAATTTTGATAAATCAAAAAACAGGATTATTTCTTTGTTTACCGGCGGGATTTTAGTTTGCCTTTCTATTGCATTCGCCAATTACGTAATTTTTTTTCCCTTGCTTTTTCTATGGCTAATTGCCGGATTTGGTCAGACCCTTGCGGAAATGCCTTCCCAAATATTAATAGCGGAGAAATTTCCAAAAGAAGAACATGGTAAAATTTATGGAGCGCATTTTGCCTGGTCGCACTTGTGGTGGGCTTTTGCTTATCCAATTGCGGGATTTACCGGTTACCATTTTCAAAATAAAGAATTTTTGATCGGAGCCATACTAAGCCTTATCCTGCTGATAATAATAACTTTGTTTTTTTATCCAAAAAATAATCGTTAATCCGGAAAAAAAATTACATGAAAGGTTATTTCACCAAAAGAGGATTAAGAGATATAAACCCGATGAAATGGCTGTGTTTGATGGCTTTTTCATTGTTGCTTGCTAATATTAGTTGTGCACAACAAACAGAATTGAAAAATCCGCTAAAAGAAACATTAATAAATAATAACCCTACAAACCTTAAAAAGTATCTTAATGAAAAGGAATGGAATAAATTATTTCCACATAGGTATGGAATCGGGTTAAAAGATTCCATTAATCATAATCCCGATTTCTATTCATTCAAAACATTTGTTAACGCGGCGAAAATATTTCCAGCATTTCTTTCAGAAGGAGATGAAACTATCCAGAAAAGAGAATTGGCTGCTTTTCTTGCAAATATAGCGCAGGAAACAAGCGGAGGATGGGAAGGCGCAACGGGAGGTTATTTTAAGTGGGGCTTATATTTCCT
>JBQCFI010000217.1:0-3154 GCA_051959325.1 Ginsengibacter sp.
GCCTTAAGGATAGCCTGTTCCCGCTCCAATTTTTCGTGCGTCATGTAAATAAGCGTATGATAGCCCTTTTCCATTGCCACCTCTTCTATTCCGTTAAGCGCCAGTGAAAAAAAACTGTCCGCTACTTCTGGAATCAGGACGGCAATAGTCTTGCTTTTTTGTCCGCGCAAACTACTGGCATAGGCATTGGGCACATAATTTAGTTCGTGTGCCAGCTCCAGGACTTTTCGTTTGGTTGGTTCGCTTATTTCATGGCTGTCGCACAAGGCTTTTGAAATGGTTGCCGTTGAAAGGCCCAGTTCCTGCGCGAGCAGCTTAATTGTAACATTTCTCATAACAAATAGGTCTTCAGCTACGCTAAATGGCCTTTTAGGGGTTAATTAAGTGTTTTAAATACACTCCGTACTTAATCGTTTACGTAAATTTTCTATGACAGAGTTGGCAATATATCACATAAAATTATGGAATTTTAAGTCATAACCAATTATTATTCTAAGGCCGGTTAGTGTAACAGGCTTTTTGTTTCCAATAAAAACCAATTTGATAATGAACACTCCAAAAAATGTTGCGGCAGAAGGTGCAGACCCGTCTCCGCTTTCTAATCTTGAGGACTGGGATTTAGACGTACTCAGACGCTATCCGGACCCTGCTTCAATTAACGAAGATAAAAAAGTTGAAGAGTTCAGAAACTATGAGCAAACCGAAAAAGACGGCGTAAGAGAATTTTACTGGCTTAACCACAGATACCAAACTTATGATTTTGTGCTGGAGCAAAAAGCTAAGTATCTGAAGTTTGACCGCAAGGAAATGCCGATTTGGGACGCATTCGATTTTCTGAATCAGTTAGTTGATGACTCGGACCCTGATACCGATCTTGACCAGATGCAGCACCTGTTACAACCCTCAGAAGCTATCAGAAACGACGGCCACCCCGACTGGATGGTGCTGGTAGGTTTGGTGCATGACATGGGTAAAGTATTATGCCTCTTCGGCGAACCGCAGTGGGCCGTAGTTGGCGATACATTCCCGGTAGGATGCGCATTTTCTGATAAAATAGTTTATCCTGAGTTCTTTAAAAATAATCCTGATTATAGTAATCCTGACTACAACACTCAGTACGGAATATATGAAAAAGGATGTGGCTTACGGAATGTTCAAATGTCCTGGGGACATGATGAATATGTGTACCAGATGCTGAAAGATTATCTTCCGGAAGAAGGTTTATACATGCTGCGGTTTCATTCGTTTTATGCCTGGCACCGCGAGGGTGAATATGATTACCTGATGGACGACCATGACAGGGAAATGTTGAAGTGGGTAAAGCTTTTTAATCCTTATGATTTGTATTCCAAAAGCCCAAATCCACCAAATCTCCAGGAATTAAAACCTTTCTATGAAGATTTGATTAAAAAATATTTACCAGATACATTGAAGTTTTAAGGTAGATGGATTGAAAAACCAGACAGAAAACAAACAAAAAAACCGGAATTGGAATTTCCGGTTTTTTAGTATTTTAAAATATAAAGAAATCAGCTTTCCTTCACTCCTTCAACTAAAACGGTGGCTTTATTGTTCATCACTTCTACAAATCCGCCTTGAATGGAATAAAGTGAAGTCGCATTTTTATCTTTCAAAATTTTCAGTTTGCCGGCTTTCAAAGCACTTACAATAGGAGCATGTTTGTCTAAAACTTCAAAAATGCCGCCAATGCCGGGAAGTTGTACACCATATACATCTCCGCTGAAAATTTTCTTATCCGGTGTTAATATTTCTAAGTTCATTCCTCTTTAATTAGCTAATTAAGAATTCGCTGCTTCCATCATTTTTTTACCTTTTGCAATTGCATCATCCAGGTTTCCTACGAGGTTAAATGCTGCCTCCGGATATTCGTCCACTTCACCATCCATAATTGCATTAAATCCGCGGATGGTATCTTCAATGGAAACCAATACGCCTTTCAAACCGGTAAATTGCTCAGCAACATGGAAAGGTTGTGAAAGGAAACGTTGTACCCGGCGTGCACGGCTTACGGTTAATTTATCTTCGTCACTCAATTCCTCCAAACCAAGAATGGCGATAATATCCTGTAATTCTTTATAACGTTGTAATGTTAGTTTTACCCTGTTTGCACAATCGTAATGCTCATCGCCCACAATGGCAGGAGACAAAATTCTTGAAGTAGAATCCAATGGGTCAACAGCCGGATAAATTCCGAGGTCGGCAATCTTTCTGCTCAATACGGTTGTAGCATCCAGATGCGCAAAAGTCGTTGCCGGTGCAGGATCTGTCAAGTCATCAGCAGGTACATATACCGCCTGAACCGATGTAATAGAACCGTTTCTTGTAGAAGTAATTCTTTCCTGCATCAGTCCCATTTCTGTAGCAAGCGTTGGTTGATAACCTACCGCAGAAGGCATACGTCCAAGCAAAGCTGATACTTCGGAACCTGCCTGTGTAAAACGGAAAATGTTATCTACAAAGAATAAAATATCTCTTCCTTTTCCGGTGCCGTCACCATCACGGAAATATTCTGCTACAGTCAATCCGCTCAATGCTACACGTGCTCTTGCTCCCGGTGGTTCGTTCATTTGTCCGAATACAAAAGTCGCTTTTGAATCTTTCAGTTCTTCCATATTCACCGCGTCCAAATCCCATCCGCCTTCTTCCATGCTATGAATAAATTTTTCACCATATTTCATAATGCCCGCTTCGATCATTTCACGCATCAGGTCATTTCCTTCACGCGTCCTTTCCCCAACACCTGCAAACACAGACAAGCCGCTATATGCTTTCGCAATATTGTTAATCAATTCCTGGATCAAAACCGTTTTGCCCACACCGGCACCACCAAACAATCCGATTTTACCACCTTTTGCATACGGTTCAATGAGGTCAATTACTTTAATTCCGGTAAATAAAACCTCCGTCGCAGTACTCAGATTTTCAAATAATGGCGGTTTATTGTGAATCGGACGCCCGTTCTTTTTGCTCACTTGCGGCAAACCATCTATCGCATCTCCGGTTACATTAAACAGACGTCCTTTGATTGCATCGCCGGTTGGCATCAATATCGGAGAGCCGGTATCTACTACTTCCATTCCGCGTTTGAGGCCTTCTGTACCGTCCATCGCAAGGGTACGAACACTGTCTTCAC
>JBQCFI010000218.1:0-13710 GCA_051959325.1 Ginsengibacter sp.
GCATAGAAGTTAAAGGAACACAATCGCCAAAGCAGCCACAGGTAGCTATTTTACCGGAAAGTGCAGCATACCCGGTTAAAAATCCGAAGAAAATGATGAGCAATAAAATCAGCCATGTAAAAAAGTTTTTCCAGGTTCCCAGCAGGATTCCTACCCCAACTATTATTTCCAAAGTGATCATAATGATTGCAAAAGGCAGCGCATAAGCACTAAGCAAATGCATGAATGATGCCAGCGACGGGACGCTTGTAGCCCATACTTCAAAAAATTCCTGCATCTTATAAGCAAGCCCTTGCGGATCCATAGCTTTTACCAATCCGGAAAAAATAAAAAGCACACCGACGATTACGCGGCATATGTTTACTAAAATTTTCATTTTACTTATTTATAAAAACAATGAATTTGTCATCGCCAATGAAGACACCGGCCCCGGATCAACTTGCGCACCGGTTGGTACCATCACCAACTATGGAGAACCAACATTAATCAGATAATATTAAAGCAAAAACCGCGTAATTCAAAATATCATAAAAGTTCGATTCAATTCCTTCGCTCACCAACGTTTTGCCTTCATTGCGTATGATTTGTTTTATCCGCAGAATCTTGGCGAGGATGAGATCTACAAAGCTTTCCTGGCTCATATCGCGCCATGCTTCCGCATAATCATGATTTTTATCGTGCATCAAATTTTTCGCACTCTGGATTTTTTGATCATACAATTTCATTGTTTCATCTACTGGCAAATCTTCTCCGCAATATTCGGCATGGTCATCTTGAATGTTTAATTGAATCAATCCGATAACCGCGTAATTTAAAATACCTTTAAATTCTCCATTGATATCATCTTCAATTTTTTGTGTCCCTTTTTCCTGGATGTTGCGAATGCGCTTAGCTTTGATGTAAATCTGGTCGGCAACGGAAATGGTACGATACACCCTCCATGAAGTCCCGTAGTCTTTGGTTTTTTTTAAAAATATTTCGCGGCAATTTCTTACGGCATCATCAAATTGCTGATCGGTAGTAACTTCATTAACTTGCTTCATAATTATCGCCAAATTTAAACTTAAAAACAGAATGTTTTCACTCAATTGCAAAGGGAAATTAATAATTATCGAAAAGCCTTTGGTGATGGGCATCTTAAATCTTACCAATGATTCGTTTTATGCAGGAAGCCGTTTGACAGATATTGATGTAATAAAAAATAAAGCGGCAGAAATGATCGGTGAAGGGGCAGATATTTTGGATCTTGGCCCTCAAAGCACGAGGCCCGGAAGCACGCGCGTTTCTGCAGAAGATGAATTGCATAAATTATTACCGGCGATTGAAATCATTCAACAAAATTTTCCGGGCATCGTTGTTTCAATAGATACTTATCATTCGAAAGTGGCGAAAGAATGTGTGAGAGCAGGAGCCTCAATCATCAATGATATCAGTGGCGGCGAAATGGATAAAGAGATGATTGCGACGGTTGGTAATTTAAAAGTTCCTTACATCTGCATGCACATGAAAGGCGTGCCGGAAACCATGCAATTTCAAACGCATTACGAAGATGTGGTAAAAGAAATTCTCGATTTTTTTATTGTCAAAATTGACGAATGCAAACGCGCCGGGATCGATGATGTAGTTATTGATCCTGGTTTTGGGTTTGGAAAAAATATTTCTCAGAACCTGCATTTATTAAAACATCTTGAGGTGTTTAAAATGCTTCAAAAACCCATACTTGCAGGGCTTTCAAGAAAATCTACTATTTATAAGACTTTAAAAATCTCGCCTGAAGAATCTTTGAATGGCACAACCGTTTTAAATACCATTGCATTATTAAAAGGAGCATCTATCCTCCGGGTGCACGATGTAAAAGAAGCAAGGGAAGCAGTTGCATTATTGCAGGCTTACAAGAATGAATAAATGTTTTTATAAAAATACAGATCAGGAATATTTGTTTGTTTGTTGGAAAAAGAAATGCCAGGTGTTAATTCGACCTGGCATTTCTTTTAATCACTTATCTGGTTTTATTTCCCACTCGGAGGCTGGTTCTTTTGTTGTTGCTGCTGCTGTTGCATTTGCCTTTGCATTTGCTCCATCATCTGGCGCTGCTGCTGCATTTGCATTTGCTCTTTTTCCTGTTCTTTTTGATATGCCGCCTGATCTACCACATCTGTCACTTTGATATCAAAAACAAGATTTTCATTAGGGCCAATCTTTGGTGGACGTCCGCCTGCTCCATAAGCCAGGTAGGAAGGAACAATGATTTTTCCCACACTTCCTTTTTGCATCAGTTTCAAACCATCAACCCATCCAGGAATAACACGGTATTGACTCATATCGACGTATAACGGTTCAGGATGTCCAAATTTTGGATTGGTATTAGAATCAAAAGTACTGTCTTCAAATGTGCGTCCTGTATAATTTACAACGGCTACATCATTATTACCAATCATCGGGCCGGTACCTGCGCTGTCAATAACTACATAAGTTCCCCATTTGGTTTTGCTTCCCTTCAAGCTATTTTTTGCCATGTAATCGGTAATAATCTTATTATCCGCTTTTACCAAAGAATCGTTAGAGGAAATTTCTTTCTCAATTTGATCGTCGGTCTTTTTCTTGTTATAGATTTTTGCCGCTGCTTCAAAACCTTTTGCTGCGCTATCAGCTGCTTCTTTGTTAGGAAAAATCTTTACAATTTTAAAAGACTGTACAATGTATTCTCCTTTTTTCATGAACGGCGCTGCCTGTCCGGATTTTATAAGTGAATCTGTTGATTGCCTGATAACCAAACTATCGCCTTCATGTACTTCTTTAAAATAAGGAGGCATTTGTACGGTATCAAAAGGAATGAAACGTGGCTGGCTGCTTTCCACGCTGCTAAAAAGTACGCTGTCTTTATATTTCGCTGTTATATTCACCTCCATAAAGTCTCCGGCAACGGCTTTTTTGCCATTGGAATTACGGATGATTTTATGTTCGGTGCCATCAGCATCTTTTATAAATTTTTGTTCATTACAACCTGATGCCAGAAAAATAATCGCCGCGGCAACCAGGCCAAGGGTTTTGTTCATGTTTGATTTTTTATAAATGGTTAATTGTTTAATTGTTCTTTATTTTCTTTGAGCGCTTTTTTAAATTTTTCTACCACTACTTCCAAGGATTCTGTATTTCGTCCACCCGCGGCATTGAAATGCCCGCCACCATTAAAATATTTTCTGGCAAAAGTATTGACATCAAAACCGCCTTTACTTCTGAACGAGCTTTTTCTTTCATCACCCCGGTCAATGATCACGGCTGCAAGTTTAATTCCTTTGATACTTAATGGGAAATTGACCAAACCTTCGGTATCGCCGGTTTTTACATTGTATTTGATTAAATCCCGTTGAGGAATCGCAATCAGCGCAGTATTGTACTCATAAAATATTTCCATTCGGTGCAGCAGCGTATTTCCAAAAAAACGGAACCTGGATTCCATGAAATTATCAAATAAGTTTTCATGAACCTGGCTATGATTAAATCCTGTTTGTTTTAATTTCGCTACCATCCTGTGAACATCGGCTGAAGTAGAATTAAACCTGAATGAGCCGGTATCGGTCATTACACCGGCATACAGGCATTCAGAAACTTCCATATTTATTTTTTCAGGATGGCCGCTGTTGATAATAAAATCGAAAACCATCTCTGCAGTAGAACTTTTTTCCGTATCACTGATTCCATAATCAAAAACTTCTGTTTGTGGCTGTTGATGGTGGTCAATTAATATTTTGGTACATTTTAAATCAGCAATCACAGGTTCCATATTCCTGGTGCGGTTAAGTACATTAAAATCAAGGCAGAAAAGCCATTCGGCCTCTTTCAAAGCATTCGATGCTTTTTCATTTTGCATTTCAAAATCCAACACTCTTTTTGCACCCGGCATCCAGCTCAAAAAACCAGCCCAATTGGTAGGAGAAATAACCGTAACCGAATGGCCAAACTGGATCAGGAAATTATACAAACCCAATCCTGAACCCATTGCATCGGCATCGGGCTTTTGATGAAAAGTGATGGCAATTTTTTTTGGCTCCGATAATAAAGCAAATATTTCGCTGATTGGTTTCATAAAAGGGTGCAAAAGTATCGATTAATTGACAAATTGATGCAACGCTTTCTTAAAATTAAAAATGGCCACCTGGTTATCAAAATCCAGGCAGCCATTATATTTTTTATTTAAATTAAGGTTTAGGAGTCCAGGTATTATTATCTGCATCCACATCCGGAAAAATGTGCTCAGGATCTATCGTTACAGATTTCAGTTTTTCTTTTGTATCCAATTTCTGAATCCAGGTATTTCCGTTTTGCCAGATTTCTACCGGAACTTTTACGGTATCTGATTTGCCGCTTTCGGTTTGATATTGAAGATATAACGGCATCGCCATTTTATCAAGATTTACAACGGTTACCAACGCGCCATTTGCCGGATCGTTATCCACATATTGTACATCGGTAATTGCCTGGTCGAGTTTATAATTTTTAATAAACATTCCTTCCCAAAACCAGCCGAGATCTTCACCGGCAACATTTTCTATCGTCCGGAAAAAATCCCATGGAGTTGGATGCTTGTAAGCCCATCTTTCAATATATGTTCTGAAAGCATAATCAAATCTTTCCGGGCCCAGGATATTATTTCTCAAAAGATCCAATGCATATCCGGGTTTGAAATATAAGGCAACGCCAATATTTTTTTCCAGCAAGGCATCCGGCTCACTCATAACGGTTTCACTTGTTGGCCCAAAGATGAATTTGTACATATTTGCTCCACTGTTTCTTCTTCTGCCGGCGTATTCTCCATTATTAAAATCTTTAGACGAAATGCCATTAATAAATGTATTAAAGCCTTCATCCATCCAGCCATATTTTCTTTCATTGCTGCCCACGATCATTGGGAACCAGGTATGACCAAACTCATGATCAGTTACTCCCCAAAGTCCTGCTCCTTTTGACTTTGAGTTACAAAATACAATGCCCGGATATTCCATACCGTTAATGTTACAAGCTACGTTCGTTGCATTGTCATATGGGAATTCAAACCATCTTTGTGAATATCCTTCCAAGGCTCCCTTCACATATTCTGTGGAGCGTTCCCATGCATTATTTCCGTTGGATTCAACCGGGTACACACTTTGAGCCAAACCTTTTCTTCCGGAAGGAAAATTAATTCTCGCAGCATCCCAAATAAATGCTTTCGAAGCTGCCCACGAAACATCCCTGGAATTTTTCATTTTAAAATGCCACGTAATATTACCTTTTTGTGGGCGGGAAGCAGGATTGGTTACTTCATCAGCGCTGCGAATCAATACGGTTTTATCGCTTTTGCGGGCTTCATCCAGTCTTTTGATTTCTGTGGATGTCAATACATCTTTTGGGTTTTGCAAATCTCCGGAACCAACGACAATCAGATTTCCAGGTGCAGTGACAGAATAATCATAATCGCCATAGTCCAGGTAAAACTCGCCGGCTCCTATATATGGCAGCGTATTCCATCCCTCAATATCATCATACACACACATCCGTGGATACCATTGTGCGATTGCATAAATTTTCCCGTTTTTTGTTTGTAATACGCCAGTACGATCACTGCCATCCTGTGGAATATTGTACGAATAATCAATGTTAATTTCTGCAGTTTGTCCATGCTCCAGTTTTTTAGGAAGACGTATCTGCATTCTAGTGTCAGAGACTAGGTTAAATACATTTGAAGAGGATGTTTTTCCTTTTTCCGTTGATAGAAGTTTTACTGAGCTAATATTAAATCCTCCTTCAAAGGTTGAACCCACATTTGTATAACGGCTTTTTCTTGTTGCCGGCGCTTTTGCCTGTCCACGCGAATCCGGTCTGAAAAGATTCTGATCTAAATAAAGCCACAGAAACGGTAAAGCCTGAGGGCTGTTGTTCGTATAATAAATGGTAACGCTTCCTGTTATTGCATCTTTTGCTGTATCTAACGTAGCGCTGATCTTATAACTGGCTTTGTTTGTCCAGTATTTCAGGCCCGGTTCTCCATCGGCAGTACGATATTCATTGACTGAAGAAGGATAGAAATTTGGATTAAAAAGATCGTGTTCGTTGTAAACCGACTTTTCACTTTGGGAAAATGAAAAACTGCTTATCAAAACGAATGACAAGACAAAAAGGATTCTGGTTTTGAGCATGTGAAATAAAAATTTAAATGAAAAAGTTGTTTTGTTAATTGGCTCAAAGATATGTATTTAGAACCTACAGGTATCGTTGAACGGAGAATTGAAAAAAGATTTACACGAGCGGTAAATACTTCGTAATGAAACACAATTGACGGTACTCTTATAATTAACCAATTTTTATTTTTTTTAAATCAAAAACATAGTTATTTGTTGATTTGCTGTAAATAAAAGTTATTCAAGACCGGGCAAAAAGAATGAGCGTTATTTATTTATTGAAAAGCAAAGGCAGGCAGGCGTTTTACCCGATTAGTAATTTATCTGTGCTATTTTTCTTCAACCAGATTATCAACTTTCAGGGGAATATCAATAACCAATTCACAACCATTGCCCGGTGAAGAATACACATCAAAGCGGCCATCAAATAGTTCAACACGCCTTTTCATATTTGACAGGCCAATGCCCCCTTTTACTGCATTTATATCAAAGCCAACCCCATCATCGGCAATGCGCATTTTTATTTTATGATTGCGTATGAGCAGATCCACTTCGATATTTTTACACTCCGCATATTTGAGAATGTTTCTAAGTTGTTCCTGCAATATCCGGTAAAGATTTAATTGTAAGTCCCGGTTGATATTTGAGTTATTCACCGCTTCATCAAAGTATAAAGTAACATTGTACTTCTTTTCAATATTCGCATTATTCAATAAAATACCAAATGCTTCTTCCAGTGTAGAATCATTAAAAAACGCCGGCGCCAACCGGTGAGATAGACTGCGGATTTCCTGTGTAGCCAGATTGATATAATCCCTGCACTGCTGAAAGAGCTGCATGCCACATGGGTTAACCGATTTTGCCAAAACCCCCATGCTTATATGTGTGCTGGCAAGGATCTGGCATATATTATCATGCAGCTCTGCACCGATTTCATATCGTTCGTTTTCCTGGGTTTTAATAATGGCCTTTGTTATCTGTTGTTCCATCCGGTTTTTTTCGGTAACATCTGTAATGATTGCCAAACGGTATTTTTTATCATTCATCGTTACAGCCTTACTCTGAACTTCTACATGGATGATCTTTTTGGCTTTTGTAATATGAGTAAATTTACCGGAGATATAAGAATCCTCTCCGGAACATTTTTGCAAAGCCTTTTTAAAAGCAGGCTTTTCTTCAGGTGGACGCATTTCAAATACGGTCTTCTGCAAAAATTCCTTTTCAGAATATCCATAGAGATCAATTGCCGCTTTATTTACTTGAACAAAACGATAAGTCTCGAGATCAAACATCCAGATCGGCTGCGGGTTCAACCGAAATAATTCGCTGTATCTTTTCTCCGATTCCTTTAAATGTATCTGCGATAATTTACGTTCGGTAATGTCTTTAAAATAGACAGATAAACCATTATCGGATGGATAAGCACTTATTTCAAACCATTTTTCCAAAACAGGATAAAAATCTTCAAAAACAACCCGCTGATTGGTTTTCAGAGATTCATGATATTTTTTATAAGATAATGAGCCGATGCTGTTGGCAAATACATCCCATAAATACTGCCCGATGATTTTATTTTTCGGCATCATCAGCATCCTTTCTGCTTCTTTGTTCCAATAGGTAACGAGCCAGTTATTTTCTACTCTGAAAAATGCATCCCCAATACTTTCGAGGATGGTATTTTTTTCTTCATATAATTTCAAAATCTCTAATTCCGCCTTTTTGCTTTCGTCAATATCCTGGAAACTGCCATATATTTTTTTGCATTTGCCATCCACTATTTCCGCCTTACCGATGGTTCTCATCCATTTTAGATTTCCTTTATGGGTATAAATCTGGAGATCTTCCTGCCACGGCGTTCCATTTCTCACTGCTTCTTTTACTCGTGCAATGATCGTTTCTTTACTGTATCCTTCCTTAAAATGCGTAATTCCTTCCTGCAAGGTGGGTTTAAATCCCGGAGGAGTTTCACGGATCTCTTTGGTAATATCTGACCAATAAACAGTAGCGCTTTCAACATCAATTTCCCAACTTCCAATCTTTGCAAGGCGATGGGCTTTGTCTAAAAGTTGTTGCAAATTTTTCTTTTCGGTAATATCCTGAACGGCGCCAATCATCCGGATTGCCTTTCCGTTTTTGTCCCTGATAATGATGCTTCTATCCAAAACATAAGCATAACTTCCGTCAGTTTTCTGAAAACGGTACTCATTCAGCCAGTTAGACACCGTTCCGTTTTTTGCCTGATTAATTTCATTCACAACGCGCTCATAATCCTCAGGGTGTACATGCTTTTCCCAAAAATAGTCGTCCGATAAGGATTCTGAATCAAAACCAAAATCCCTTACAAATCCTTCTCCCCAATAACATTTATCAGTAATAAAATTCCAATCATAAATCGCATCAAAAGTTGCTTTGCTGGCATAATGGTATCTCAAATTGCTTTCTTCCAAAGACAATTTCAGCAACTTCGCTGTGGTGATATCTTGTACGGTTCCTTCAAAAGCAACAGGCTCTCCATTTTCATTTTTTACCAATTTACCAATCTCATGAACCCATTTTTCAATTCCACCTGGTTGAATAATACGGAATTCAATATCCATTTCCTTTCCGCTGGCAAAAGCAGCAGATCTGACTGTTGCAAAAGATTCCTTGTCCTGGGGATGAACTGCCTGCATAAACAAGTCAAAGCTTACTTTTACATCCTCTTTATTAAGCCCGATTATTTTATAAACCTCATCCGACCAAAAGCATTTATTTTTTAAAATATCTACTTTCCAATAGCCGATTTTAGCGATGTTTTGCGCGGCGAGCAGTTTCTTTCCATCACTTTTCAATTGTCTCACAGCCATTTCCTTTTCTGTAACATCTTTTGCTGAGAATACAATATGTTCTATTTCACCCGAACCGGATAACAGCGGGAAATTTTCACATTCAAAATATCTCGTTTCTGCCTGATCCATTCCGGCAATCTCTAAAACACATTTCTGAACCGGCATTTTATCTGCTCTTTTCTCCGCAATTGCTTTACGAAAAGACTGCAACAGGCAATCTTTTTCTCTATTTTTTTGATCAGGATTGGGCGGGAAAATATCGAAAACACTTTTCCCCAAAATGTCACTTTCCGGGATGTTGAAAGCATTTAAAAAAGCAGTATTTACCTCAGAAATGGTATAGAGCGGATCATCCGGCAATAAAACCAGCATAGGTAAAGGAGTTGCTTTAAAAATGGAAACTAAGGAGTTAGCATTCATTACGGAAATTGGACAAATGTTTTACAAAAATAAATATTTAAACTCAATGTCTGCCTCTAAATTGTTGCTAAAATACTGATCTATGAAACGTGCTGCAAAAAAGTATTATTATGTCGAACAAAATATTCAGTCTAAAATAAGGAAGTATCTTTTTTGTCTGTTTGCTAAAAACCAATAAATCTACCGCTGTTTTTTTTAAAACAAGTATAAATGAAAGATCAGCAGCAGTTGTTAAAACTCCTTTTGCCACTTCACTTCCGCTGCGCCCTGCATTCCTTCTATAGGTGGATGCATTTTTTTTATAGAAATAGAGATAGATTTCAGGTGCGGATAAATGGTATGAATTTCGTTTCCAGTTTGCATGGCGATGGTTTCAAGCAATGCAGTTGGAATACTCATTCTCTTTTTAATGATATTGTAAATCACTGCATAATTTACGGTATCCTGAATGTGTTCAATTACTGCACGTTTCTCAACAAACGCGACAGAAACATTAACCACATATTCATTCCCCAATATCCTTTCTTCCTCATGAATGCCATGAAAAGCACTGAAAAGAAGATTGCTTAATTCAACGGTGATCATAGCAGAAATGAATTTGTTATTGTGGCTCACTTTGAGAAATGGCACTGAAATGATCGGAAGGAACCGGATGTTCCAACATGCTCAAAAATCTTTCAGCATCAAGCGCAGCCATACAACCGGAACCCGCGGCGGTGACAGCCTGCCGATATATTTTATCCTGCACATCTCCTGCGGCAAAAACACCTTCGATATTTGTTTTTGTGCTTCCCGGCAATGTTTTTATATAGCCTGCTTCATCCATATCGAGCCAACCTTTAAAGATGTCAGAATTAGGCTGGTGGCCAATAGCAACAAAATAGGCGCTCACAGGAATTACGGTCTTCTCTCCTGTTTTATTATTAATTACTCTTACGGATTCTGTTTTGGTTTCACCTATAATTTCTTCCACTTCTGTATTCCAATACACTTTTATGTTTGTTGTTTCCAACACCCTTTTTTGCATGATCTTACTTGCTCTCATGGCATCTTTTCTTATAAACATGTGCACCATGCTGGTAAGTTTGCTCAGGTATAATGCTTCTTCTGCAGCAGTATCACCGGCGCCTACGATACACACTTCTTTTCCTTTAAAGAAAAAACCGTCACAAACGGCACAGGCGCTTACACCATAGCCGTTCAATCTTTTTTCACTTTCAAGCCCAAGCCATTTTGCACTGGCGCCGGTAGCAATAATAATCGCATCAGCGCTCACCCATTTTTCTTCATCAATCAATATTTTCATCGGGCATGCAGAAAAATCAACTTTCGTAGCCAGTCCATATCGGATATCTGCACCCATTCTTTTGGCTTGTTTTTCAAAATCAATCATCATATCCGGTCCCTGGATCCCATCCGGGTAGCCGGGATAGTTTTCTACTTCAGTAGTAATGGTAAGTTGTCCGCCCGGCTGAATTCCCTGGTACAAAACCGGTTTCAGATTGGCTCTTGCAGCATAAATCGCAGCAGTGTATCCGGCGGGTCCTGAACCAATAATAAGGCATTCAATATGTTCTGTTTTTGTGTCCATAGCCTGCAAAAATAATATTTTTAAAAATAAAGATTTTTTACCTTTTGGCAACTGCTCAAGCCGGCAAGTTTGCCACTTCCCAAAAGTTAATTTGCAGTGACTATAAATTACGGATATTTCTTTGTTTGCCGGAAAATAAGATGCTGTTTGCGCGGATCTTTTCAGCAACAGCAGTCCTTTTGATCTTTTCAGCAACAGCAGTCCTTTTTAAGTAAATATAAACACGTTAAGCCAGTGTTCAGGGTGAGCCTGGCATTGATTTTTCAGAGCGAATAAAATAATCTGGGTTAACAACCTTCCATGGAAATTTAAAAGAACCTGCTTCGATTTATCTGAAACAGGTTCTGATCCTCCTATTTTTGATTAGCCTGGTTATGCAGATTGTCCATGTTTTGGGCTGCACTGATAATACTTCTCACAGCTTCCTGTCTTATTGCTGCTCCTGCTTTTTGATCAAGCAATAAATAAGAAGAAGTATGCGCAAGTAATGCTGATAATATAGCATCAGTAGCAGGTGGGTAATTTACCGGATTACCTCCTCCACCACCTCCATGCCAGGGGATTTTTGTAAAATGTAACCGCCATAAAATAAGCGGCCACCAATCGGGACAAATGGGAACGTCATCCATAATCTTATATTTTTATTGCCTACTCTTTTTTTCCCTTTTCGGCTTTCGGGATGCATACTCTTTTTAAAGGATTTTCTGCGTTTTCCTCTTAGATTTTTTTCTTGATTTGACCGCAATAAAATTATCTGCGTAGTAAAAGAATCCTTATTGGTTCATTGACTGAATAACCGGCAGGATATCGAAAATGACTCCATTAATCCCGTTAGGACTTACGAGGATAGAATGAAAACAAAGATAATAGCAGTAACGGGTAGTATATCAGGGGAAAAACCGCATTTAACATCGGCGGTTTTACCCGAAAAAAATCAGGATTTGTAGTAACGAATTAAGGTAAAACCTTCAATGGTTTTTCATGTAGAATTATTCTCTTTGCTTTGAAAAATGTTTTTTAGCAATATTTAATAATTGTAATTTTATCGTCTGCTTCACTTTCTGATTTCCACTTTATTTATCACATTTAAAAATTAAAACCATGAAACGGTTATTGGTTACTATGTGCGCTTTAGCGCTGGTTCTTTTGGTCAAAGAAAGTGTTGCACAACAAAAACAAAAAACGAAACCGGAAAAAGTTAGTATGAAGGAAAAAGGCATGAATAACATGTCATATCCTTATACCGCTGGCTATTCTTCTGATTTTATAATCGGAAATCCTGCCAATTCAAAAATGATTTTGGAATTGTGGAAAGATTTTGATGACAATGCTTTTGACAGGCATGATTATTTTGCCGACACTGCAGTAATGTTTTTACCTGATGGAAGCATGATAAGAGGAAAAGATTCTATCCTCGCCGGTGCAAAAAGATTCCGCGGGGCTATGTCATCTTCAACCAGCACACTGGATGCATGGGTACCATTGAAAAGCGTGGATAGAAATGAAAACTGGGTTGCGCTATGGGGAACAGAAACAGACACTGCGCCGGATGGAACAATGAATAAAACAGATCTTCAGGAAATCTGGAGAATCAACAAGGATGGCAAAGTTGATTTCATGAAACAATTTGCCTCAAAGCCGGCACAAATGCAGCAATAACAGCGGTTCTCATCAATCGTTTCACCGGTTTCATAAAAACCGGTGCAGGAAATTATTATGGGTCGCCGGTAAATGCCTATGATAATTTTGCCGTCTTTTTCCTCAGACGGATGTTCAGCATTTCCACTGCCAATGAAAAACCAAGGCAGGAATAGATAATGCTTTTGCTAACCTCCTGGTGTAGGCCGCCGGCAATCAAAACGACTCCAATAACGACCAGGAAGGAAAGAGCGAGCATCTGCAAGGTCGGATGACGATTAATGATATTGCTTACCGGTCCCGCAAAAAGCATCATGATAGCAATGGATACTATAACGGCAATGATCATGATGATCACATTGTCTACAAGCCCTACCGCCGTTAATATAGAGTCGAATGAAAAAACCGCGTCGACCAATACAATCTGAAGGATAACCGCTCCAAAACCGATCTTCTTCTTGCTGCTTTTTAATTCTTTCTTCTCTTCCTTCTGAAATTTATGATGGATCTCGAGCGTACTTTTTACGATCAGGAAAAGACCACCAGCAATTAATATCAGATCCTTGTAACTTAAATCCAGTCCATTTTTAGCAATTCCTGCAAAAGATGGAATGCTGACAACAGGGTCTTTAAGCCCAATGATCCAGTTGATGCAAAGCAATAAACCAATACGAAAAAGCATCGCAAGCATCAGACCTATATTACGTGACCTGCGCTGCCGCTCTTTAGGAAGTTTATCCGCTACAATGGAAATAAAAATCACATTGTCGATACCGAGTACGATTTCTAAAAAACTAAGCGTCAACAAGCTCACCCAAACACCAGGATTGGCAAAATCAGGAAAAACAAGATCCATATATTATGAAGATTTGAAAATTTGTAAAGTGTACAACTATTAACCGGCAATCGTTTTTATCCGTGGTTTCTTTTTTTTCGACATCAGCATTTTTATCAGGACAGGAACAGTTGTAATCATTACAATGCCTATGATGATCTTTTCAAGATTCTGTTTCGCCCAGGTATTTTCGCCGAGTAAAAAACCCGCAGTTACAATCGTTGCTGCCCATAAAAAACT
>JBQCFI010000219.1:0-2824 GCA_051959325.1 Ginsengibacter sp.
GCGGTTTCTATTGATTTCTTTTTATAAGAATTGAGCACCTGGGCTTTTGTGAAATCTTCGAGGTTGATTAGATGAATATTTTCCTGTTTGAAAGAAAGAACAACATTGGTCGTGTTATCAGTTGAATGATCGTTCACAACAATTATTTCAAAGTTATTTGAAGGAAAGGTTTGGCTGATAATCGACTGGATGCATGAGCCAATATTTTTTTCTTCATTTCGGGCAGGAATGATGATGGAAATAAAAAGAGATTCGTTTTTATCTGGCGATTGACCATTGTTGTAAACAGGTATTTGGTGCCAGCTGATTTTATAAAAAAATATTAAAGCAGTGTATATGATTAAGAAGAAAAGTGTAAGGAAAAAAATCATCATTCTTTATGCTGCTTGATGAATCGTCAAAAGTAGATTTTTGATGTGAATAACCTAAAATAAAAATTGAAAATAGCAAGCAGGATGTTTTAAATATTTCCTAACATCGATTTTCCTGCCCGTGTCTTTTTGTAAATTTGCAATATGCAGGAATATTTACAGGGCTTGAATGAATCACAACGCGAAGCGGTACTTCATCGCGATGGACCGATCATGATTGTTGCCGGCGCTGGCAGTGGGAAAACCAAAGTTCTAACTACAAGAATCGCGCATTTAATGGCTACCGGCGTAGATGCTTTCCAGATTTTAGCGCTCACTTTTACCAACAAAGCGGCCGCCGAAATGAAGGAAAGAGTTACCCATATATTAGGCAATAATGAGGCCCGCAATTTATATATCGGAACATTTCACTCGGTTTTTGCACGCATCTTACGAGCCGAAGCAGACAAACTCGGCTACCCGAGAAACTTTACCATATATGATACAGACGATGCGAAAAGTGTAGTAAAAACGGTGGTAAAAGACATGAACCTGGATGATAAACATTACAAACCGAATACGGTTTACAACCGGATTTCAAATGCGAAAAATAGTTTGATCACTCCGGAAGAATACATGAATGATTATGGATTGCAACAGGAAGACATGCGTGCAAACCGGCCGCTGATTGGACAGATTTATACCGCTTATTGCAACCGCTGCTATAAAAACGGCGCGATGGATTTTGATGATCTTTTGTTGAAATTTTACCAGTTATTAAGCACGCATCCTGAAAGTCTGAGCAAATATCAACGGAAGTTTAAGTACATCATGATTGATGAGTACCAGGATACAAATACATCCCAATACCAGATTATAAAATTATTGGGCGCCATGCACGAAAATGTCGCTGTTGTTGGAGATGACGCCCAGAGCATTTATAGTTTCCGTGGCGCTACGAGATAAAATATTTTGCAATTTCAAAAAGACTATGATGAAGTGAAAGTGGTAATGCTTGAACAAAATTACCGCAGCTCACAAAACATATTGCATGTTGCCAACCACGTCATCGCAAATAATAAAGGACAAATTCCAAAGAAGCTATGGACGAGCAATAATGAAGGTGAAAAAATAAAATTAGTGCGTACGGCAACTGATAATGACGAAGGAAAATATGTGGCTGATTCAATACAGGAACAAAAACTGCGCAACCATTATCGTAACAGTGATTTTGCCATTCTGTATCGTACCAATGCTCAAAGCCGTAGTTTTGAAGAAAGTCTTCGTAGGATGAATATTGCTTACCGGATTTATGGGGGTATTAGCTTTTATCAAAGAAAAGAAATCAAAGATTTTTTAAGCTACCTGCGCGTGATTTTAAACCCGGGAGATGAAGAGGCATTGAAAAGAATTATCAATTATCCGGCAAGAGGAATCGGAAAAACTTCCATCGAAAAAGCGATTCTGTTTGCAAATCAGCATAATATTTCCATGTGGAATGTGCTGGAACGCGCTGTTGAATTTGGTTACAAAGCTTCAACGCTTGAGGTGATCAGCAATTTTGTAATCATGATTAAAATGTTTCAAAGTGAATTGCAAAAGAAAAACGCTTACGACCTCGCAATTCTTGTGGGCAAACAAACCGGTATTGTAAAAGATCTTTTTAATGATAAAACCACTGAAGGCCTTGCGCGTTATGAAAATCTTCAGGAGTTGTTGAACTCCATAAAAGAATTTACAGAAACACCAACAGAAGATGGCGAGTTATTGGACAAAAGTCTTGGAAGTTATTTACAACAAATCACTTTACTTACTGATGCAGATGATGACAAAGGGGAAAGTGATGTGGTAAAATTAATGACCATCCATGCTGCAAAAGGTTTGGAATTTCCGGTAGTTTTTGTTGGCGGACTTGAGGAAACATTGTTCCCAAATGCAATGGCAATCAACACGCGGGAAGAACTGGAAGAAGAAAGAAGATTATTTTATGTAGCGATAACCCGTGCAAAAACAAAATTGTGGCTCACTTATTCAAACAACCGATATCGCTTCGGAAATCTTACTCAAAATGAGCCAAGTAGATTCATAGATGAATTGCCGGCTGAGCGTTTGGACAGGTCTTTTGCCGGCGGAAACATGCGCAACAATCAAACAAATCATTGGAACGTTTTTGATAAGCCGAAATATCCTTCTTACAGTCCAAAACGTGAACCACAGCCTGAAAAGCAGGCGTATCTTGTTTCGCCACCGGTTGTGAAAATAAAGGAACACGTTCCTTCTCCTGATTTTGCGCCAAGCGACACAAGCAATTTACAGGCAGGCCAAAAAATTGAACATCAGAAATTTGGCTTCGGTGAAGTAATTAAAATGGAAGGGGCAGCACATAATCCTGTAGCTACTGTCAAATTTGAATACAACGGAGAAAAGAAAATCATGCTCAATTATGCGAAGTTGAGGATTGTGGAATGAGAAAC
>JBQCFI010000220.1:0-3321 GCA_051959325.1 Ginsengibacter sp.
GGAATATATTTGCATTGAATGTTGTATTTTTTTTGCAAATAATTTTGGATCACAATTGAATCAGCAATGTAGAAATGACTGTATTTTACTGCCCACTTTTCTGCCTGCTTCAAAAACTGCCGCGTGATGTGATTGTACTTACTTCTTTTCCATTCAAGCCCATCCATGTTAGAAATGATGACCGGTTTTTTTGGAAAAAATCTTCCCCACACAGAACTGCTTGTGTAACCTAAAAACAGCAACACATCGAAGTTTTTCTTTCTTGCATGTTGAATGCAATTCCAATCATAAATGAATTGACCGGCGGTTCCAATTTTGTATTCCGGATCATAACAGTGTTTTATCGCAACACCATGAAAATCTTTTTGCTGATAAGGATGATTGTGTGAATTATATACGGTCACATCATGGCCCTTATTCACTAATCCGACCGAAATACATTCAGCCATTTTTTCAAATCCTCCATAAAAATTCGGGATACCACGGCAACCAATTATTCCAATTTTGAGTTTCATTTTAAAAGGATTTTTTTATAAGCGTCAAAAGTTTTTTCTGCTGCATTTTTCCAGGTGTAGTTGGCGAATATTTTCTCCCGGAAATTTTTGTTAACATTCTCTTTACTTGCTTTTTCGATTGCTTCACGAATAGAAACCGGAGAGGAAGGATCACAATAAAATGCATGGCCGTTGCAATATTCAGAAGCGTAACCACGGTTGGTAATTACAACGTTACATCCCAAAGAAGCCGCTTCTAACGTAGAAAGGCCACATGTTTCAAACCAACTGGGTAGAATATGAACTTTTGCTTTCTGGTAATATTGAATCAATTCCTGTTGCGGCAAATGATCAATAAAATGGATATTTTGTGAAGCAATTTTTTTACACTTTTTATAATAATCAGTTTGATTGGTTGCGGCATTTCCAATAATTAAAAGTTGAAATCTTGAATCGTTGACAGCTTTGATCAGGTTCAATTGATTCTTTAATCCTTCGATACGTGCCACTGACAAAATAAGATTAGGGTCTTTTTCTTTGTTTACTGTTGATGAAAATAAATCAGTATCAATCCCATTTGGAATAACGGAAAAAGAAGGCGACAGAGAATACAGGTGAACCAGTTTGCGGTACTCCATCTCGGAATTTGGTAGTACCATGGCGGTTTTCAGAAGAATATATTTTAAACTGTGTTCATGGCCTTTTAATAAGTAGGAAAATGATTTTATTTTTTCCTGCCCTTTAATAAATCGTGCAATTGATTTGAAATATTCAATTTGTTCGGATGATAAATAACGAAATATTTTTCCGGAAATTCCTTTGCGGTATTGGTGATCGAATTCTGAATAATCAATTAATAAAGGCGTTACAACAAAAGGAGTTTTTGATTTTTTAATGTGAAATAAAATATCCGCTGGCCTTGTTAAATTGAAAAAATGCAGCAGATCATAATCGTCATAATTGATTTTTTCATTTGTTAATCTGATATCAACATCGACAGTCCATTTCTTTAAATGACGCGCTGTTTCCTGCATCTGTATAGTGTCTCCGCCTTTTGCAGTGAATAATGATGACCGTGATATGAATGCTACTTTCATCATTACAATAGATTTTTTGATTTGATCTGGTACAGCCAATTGATTAAAACCGGAGGGAAAAAGCTAAGTATATAAAGCAGGTAATTGTCCCAGCGATAAGGATAACTTCTGATCGCTTTTGAAAAAAGTGGTCTTGCTTTTGCCGGTTGATGATTGTCTAATAAAAATTTTTTTCCACACAAAGCATAATAAGAACCCTCTTTGATGTTTCTAAAATCCTGGCTTTGAATAATGTTGAATAAATGAGATCCTTCCTGTTCGGTAATCTTTCCTTTTGCGATGATCTCATGTTTCATTTTTCTAAAAATCCGGCCGCGCCATCTTTCATCAATGGTCACCGACGCCGGATTGAAACGAACCCTAATTAATTGTTCCGGAAGATTATAAAACTTTCCATGTTTCAATAATTGTATCCAAAGAAAATAATCTTCAAAATTGTGTGCGTGTTCAGAATAGCCACCAGACTTGATTACAGCATCTTTTCTATACATCGCAGACGAATGAATAAAAGGACAGAATGAATAAATCTTTTGAAGGATTTCCTCGTGTGAGTGGCCGATGCATTTAAAATCAAAAAGATGTTGGCCATCTTCTGAAATATATTCTGCATCACAACCGATGGTGATGTAACCGGGATTCGTGTCTAAAAATGAAACTTGCTTTGCCAGCCTTTGAGGAAAACAAATATCATCTGCGTCAAATCTTGCAATGTAAATGGAGCTAGCTTTTGATAAACCTTTATTTAGCGCAGCAGCAATTCCTTTATGAGATTGATTGATCAAAAAGATTCTTTCATCGTGAAATGAATGAACAATTTTCTCTGTGTCATCAGTAGAACCATCATTAATGATGAGTAACTGAAAGTCAGTGAAACTCTGTTCTAACACAGATTTAATCGCTTCAGCAATATATTTTCCTGCATTGTATGCCGGCATCAGAACGGTCACTTTTGATGTTGTTTTTTTTGTCATTTTTCTGTCTCCTCTTTCATATTTAAGAACAACAACAATTCAAAAAACACTACAATTGATAATTGTTCAAACCAATAATCCACAAAAAAAATCCCTGATAAAAAGAGGATTAATGGAACTCCATAAGTGAGCTTTTTAAAATTCTTTAGGAAAAATCCCAAATAGAAAATGAAGAATACGCATAAGCCTAATAAGCCATATTCACTTAAAAGCTGGTCGTACACTGAGTTTGGATTGTTGGCAATTGAATGAAAGCCGTCTGGTTTTGTAAAATAACTCAGATACAGGTCAAGGTGGTTGTTGAGAAATGGTTCATTAATGTAAATAAATTGTTGCGGATAACCGCCTGCTATATTGAGCCCTGTTGTTTTAAAAGCAAGCTTTGAAGAAAAATTTCCGGTACCGGTTCCGAATATGATTTTAAGAGGATGTTGCTTAAAAAAATCAAAAGTTTGTTTGTAAGCAATGATTTTGCCCGGAAGCTTTGGTTGATAATTTTCATTTGTCGATAATTTTAATTCCTTTGAATGCAACTGAATAAATTGCTTCATTTTGTCTTCAACCGGTGTAACAATTGATTTGTGTTGATAAGGAGCAGAATTAATATCTGCAGTTGGGATTTCAATTTTTTGAATGAAAGCAACAGGATGGACAATTATCTTATTTTCCTTCTCATTGCGCAAACGGTACAAACTATCCAGGTAAAGCGTTGCTATTTTTTCATTTCGTTCTTCAGATGTCAAAGTGCTGTCTGGCCTC
>JBQCFI010000221.1:0-6765 GCA_051959325.1 Ginsengibacter sp.
GAAAATTGTTTCTCAATGGTGGAAGGAAGCCCTTGTATCAGTAAATTTTTCTCATCCTCCAATTGCAATTTTTCAAACAATGTTTGAGACATACGCGAAGCAATATTTTAAGATTAAAAAATAGTCTATAAATACCGGCGCACCCTTTTTTTAAAAAAAAATATTGAAAAATATTTAAGGTGCTGCTTAGACAGGTGCAAAATTACGAAAAAAAAACGGTTTATTTCATAAAAAAAACCCTGCAAAGTCTAATGCAGGGTTAATTTCTATTGTTTTTGCTGTATTGAATTTTAACTTACCGGATTATAATATTTTAATGCCTCAGGCATTTCCTTTTTCAATGCGGTAATTCTCCTGGAATCCACAGGGTGATCGCTTAATATCTCAGGCGTTTGATTTCCACTATTTAATTTTGCCATTCTTTGCCAAAGGGGAATTGCTTCCCGGGGATTGTATCCCGCCATCGCCGCGAAAATCAAACCGTAATGGTCAGCTTCCAACTCCTGTTTTCTTGAATTAGGTAATAAGACACCGATTTGCGCTGAAGGAGCATAAATGGCGTTAAAAATATTGTTTGCCTGTGAATTGCCAGAAGTAAAAAGGTCTCCGCCAATTTGAACTCCCTGAGCCAACAAAGCCTGGCTCATTCTTTCCTGCCCGTGATGCAATACGGCATGGGAAATTTCGTGACCTAATACGATTGCCAAACCGGCTTCGTTTTGTGTAATTGGTAATAATCCGGTATAAACCACTACTTTTCCCCCGGGCATACACCAGGCATTCACTTCAGGGCTTTGCACCAGGTTGAACTCCCATTTATATCCTGCAAGCTGGTCTGACATTCCGTGTTCGGAATAATATTTTGTAATTGCATTGGCAATACGCGTTCCTACTCTTTTCACCATTTCCGCGTCTTTGTTTGCGGAACTGCTCACTACTTTATTTTGAGACAGAAAACTTTGATATTGACTCACTGCTTCCTGTTGCAACGTGGATTCGGGAATAAGAGACAACTGGCTTCTGCCGGTTATTTTATTGGTAGTACAGGCCGTTAAAAAAACGCTTGTACTGATTAATAGTACGAACAACTTTTTCATTTGATATTATTTTTTTTATTACTTAAACAATTGATGTACCAAAAATTTTTTTGTTGATACACATGTACCTAAGACTAAAAAAAATTGCTAAAGAAAAGTAAAAGATTAATCCAATTCTCTGCGACGGGATTTGCGGCGATCGCGGTGTTTAAGGATGGGAACACGACCTTCATTTCCCTTTAATAAGCGGCTGATATTTTTTTGATGGGTGAGCACAATAAGCGCTGCCACAGCAACTGCGAAGACACGGTAAAAAACTTCTTTTTCATTATAGATCCACAATACACAAATCGGCAGAGCCACACCTGCGATGATTGAACTTAAAGAAACATACCGGGTAAGATATAGTACTAATAAAAAAACTCCTACACAATTAATGGCCACTATTGGTTGAATCGCGAGTACCATGCCGAATAAAGTAGCCACACCTTTTCCACCCCTGAAATCTGCCCAGATTGGGTAAATATGTCCAATTACAGCAGCAAGGCCAAGACCTATCATCAGGTTTGTTCTGTCCAGTTCATTGGTAAGATAGTAAGGCAGCAAATTATAAAGTGATACCGCCAGAATTCCTTTCAACATATCACCAACCATTACAATAGTTCCAAACTTTGGCCCCAACACCCTGAAAGTATTGGTGGCGCCCATATTTCCGCTTCCGTATTCGCGGATGTCTATATTGAAAAAAAGTTTACTGACAATGATTGCAGTAGGAATTGAACCAATAAAGTAAGCAAGTATTATTAAAATAAATTCTTTCATATTAATGCTTCAGATCTGTACCGGGGATAGCAAATATAAGATTTAATTTATGGCTGATTCCCCTAATTTTCTTAAAATTTAAATTATTGCTTTTCAAATAAAATAGCGAGCCATTCACCGCGCCGTTTTATTTTTCTTTTAACAAGATTTTTCTCTTCAAAAATGTTTTCTATTTCTTTTTCATCAGAAAATAAAAAACCCGAAACTAATAATAATGATCCCGGTTTTAATAATGAAGATATTGATGAAGATTCATTTGTCAAAACATTTAAATTAATATTCCCAAGTACAACATCCGCCTCTTCTATTCCGGAAACGCTATCCTGTTGTTTCAACCTAATGTTCTTACAATGATTGGTTTCGATATTCTCTTTGGCATTCTCAATACTCCATTCATCATAATCTACAGCAATCACTTTTGAAGCGCCGCATTTCTCGGCAAGAATCGCCAGCACAGCGGTTCCTGTGCCAAAATCAATCACTGTTTTATTTTCGAAATTTAATTCTTCCATAAATTCTACCATCAAAAATGTCGTTGCATGATGGCCGGTTCCAAAACTCATTTTTGGAGTGATTACCAAATCGAATTTTACATTATTTATCGGCTTACTGAAAGCAGGCCTGATTGCTGCAAATTGATTTACGATTACCGGTTCAATACTACTCTCCCACTGCTGATTCCAGTTTTCTTCTTCAATAACATTCTTTGTAAAATAAGTTTGTAAGGGCAAAATTTCTTTCAGTTTTTCTTCATCAAAATCTTCATCATTAACGTATGCATTCAACAAATTATTTTCCTGTTCAAATGCATAAAAATTATTTTCCGATAAGGCGGCAATCAGCATCTCAGCCTCATCTGTTGAAGCCGCTTTTATTTGAATTTCGATATATTTCTTTTTCAACATTATTTTTTAAAAAGCATTAAAGTATCTCAGTAAAAGAATAAATAAATTGAATTTAAAATTTATTATTTCATAAAAAAAGCCTGTAAAATTTACAAGCTTTAAATTATTCAATACGATAAAAATTAACGATCGTTGTTATCCCGGTGCTGATGCGCTCCCTGCCCCTGTCCATGTTCAGGTTTCGGCAATAAGGCTTTTCTGCTCAGTTTAAATTTTCCCGTTTTAGGATCTACACCTACTAGTTTCACTTTCACTTTATCGCCTTCCTGAAAAACGTTATCCATATTCTCAAGCCGTTTCCACATGATCTCAGAAATATGAAGCAAACCCTGTTTACCGGGCAAAAATTCAACGAAGGCGCCAAATTCTTTAATGCCTTTTACAGTTCCTTCATACACATCACCGATTTCGGGAACAGAAACAATGCTTTTTACCCACGCTACTGCCTGGTCAAGGCTTTCTTTATTAGCAGAGAAAATACTTACTTCTCCGGTTTTTCCAACCTCGGTAATATTAATGGTTGCGCCGGTTGTTTTTTGAATTTCCTGGATAATTTTGCCGCCTGGCCCGATCACCGCTCCTATAAATTCAGAATCAATAATTAGTTTTTCCATCCTCGGCGCCTGTGGTTTTACATCAGGATTGTGTTGAGGAATGCATTGATACATTGCATCCAGAATATGCATTCTGCCTTTCTTTGCCTGCTGAAGCGCCTGGCGCATTACATCCATGCTCAATCCATCTACTTTAATGTCCATCTGCACTCCGCAAATTCCGTCTCTTGTACCGGTTACTTTAAAATCCATATCTCCCAAATGATCTTCATCACCCAAAATGTCAGAAAGAACTGCAAACTGATCTCCTTTTGAAATCAATCCCATGGCAATTCCGCTTACGTGTTTTTTGAACGGAACACCGGCATCCATCAGCGCCAGGGAACCTGCACAAACAGTTGCCATTGACGAAGAACCATTGCTTTCTAAAATATCACTCACTACTCTCACAGTATAAGGATAATCACTGCCTGGCATAATTTGTTTTAACGAACGCATCGCGAGGTTTCCATGTCCTACTTCACGTCGGCCAACACCACGCATCATTTTTACTTCGCCGGTAGAGAAAGGAGGGAAATTATAATGTAAAATAAATTTAGAATAATTGCTGGTAGCCGCGCTTTCAACCAACAATTCATCAAGCGGAGTACCTAAAGTAACAGTGGTTAATGATTGAGTTTCGCCACGGGTAAACAAAGCAGAACCATGCGGCGATGGAAGAATATTTACTTCCATGGTAAGTGGCCTGATGTCTTCCAGTCCCCGACCATCAAGGCGTTTCCGGTCCTTCAAGATCATATCGCGAACCACATGATATTGCAATTCACCGAAATAATATTTAATAAGCGGTTTATCTTCATCAGGCAACTCCTCACCAAGATGTGCAGTTGTTTCATCTAACAGCTGATCAAAAGCTTCTTTTCTCTCATTTTTTGAAGTTCCTTTCGCAGAAATTTCATACATTTTATCTTTTGCAAAAGCAGTTATTTTTTCATCGAGTGCTTCATTACGATAAGGTTTTGTATAATCGCGTTTAGGCTTTGCTCCCGCCTTATCTCTCAATTCTTCCTGCGCTTTCACCTGTACTTTAATCGCTTCGTGTGCTATTTCAATCGCTCTTACCAGGTCTTCTTCCTGGCATTCTTTTCCTTCACCTTCTACCATCATGATATTTTTGTCGGTAGCGGCAATCAAAAATTCCAAATCGGCTACTTCTAACTCAGAACGCGTCGGATTTACTACAAATTCACCGTTAATTTTTCCTACCCTTACTTCAGAAATAATTTCCTGGATCGGAATATCTGAAACTGCCAGGGCCGCAGAGGCGGCAAGACATGCAAGGGCATCAGGCATCACTTCCGGGTCGCTGGAAATAAGCGAAACGAGTACCTGAACGTCGCATAAATAATCGTCAGGAAATAACGGCCGAAGAGCACGGTCAATTAACCTGGAAGTCAATATTTCATAATCATTCAATCTCGCTTCTCTTTTAAAGAATGAACCCGGAATTCTTCCGGCAGAAGCAAATTTTTCCTGGTAATCAACAGTAAGCGGGAAGAAGGACTGACCTTCTTTTGGTTCATGATTTGCAACAACAGTTGCTAATATGATGCAATCACCTAAACGCACTGTAACCGCACCATCAGCCTGCCGCGCCAGCTTTCCGGTCTCAAGAGTAACTATGCGACCCTTACCGAGATCAAAAGTCACATTTATCGGGTTTGGAGTATTCATTGTTTTTTTAATTAGTTTATAAAAAAGTATTCCCAACCGTATTATTCAGTTGGGAATAGCTCAATATGATTTAATAAGAATAAAATTATTTGCGGAGGCCTAACTTTTCAATCAATGCGCGATACCCGGTTAAGTTGTGCTTGCTCAGATAAGCCAACAAACTTTTTCTTTTACCAACCATTTGCATCAAACCGCGTTGGGTACTGAAATCTTTTTTGTTGGTACTTAAATGACCGGAAATATGATTGATTTTTTCAGTTAGAATCGCTACCTGCGCTTCAATTGAACCCGTGTTTTTTGCATCGCCACCAAACTCTGAAAAGTATTTTGCTTTGCTTTCTGAAGTTAAATAAGACATCTTTTTTGAAATAATTTTAATAATTGGCTGCAAATGTACTATTATATTTTTATTTTAAAATAATACGTTCTCTAATTTTTTTAAAATAAAAAAGTTTTTTTCTTTAAAATCCTTTAACAGGTTGAGCACGCATTGATTTCAGATTCAACGCGTATAAAGCAATAAAAACCAAACCGAAAAAATTAGCAAAAGAAGTGGCGCCAACGGCTATAAGGTCATTACCGTATAAATAAAAAGGCACGAGGATGCCGAAAACAACCCCAAGAATATAAACATAAAAACCTTGCCTTCTCAAATTCCACATTAATATAGCGCCTGCTAAAGTCAACAGCGATGCAATGAAGCCGCCGATGGCAGCTTTACGCATATTTTCCGCGTCTACAATCTTAGAAAGAGATGCTTTTATTTTCCCCTCCAGGGGCGATACTTTTTCACGTCTTCTAATCGCAGCTGTATCGCTCAATAAGGCGGAATCTTTTTTTACGTGTACCCTCTCCTTAAAAACAATGCTGGTTTTACCTGCCGTTGTGTAAGTCCATACACAACTGATGGTCGCCCAACCGCTTCCGATAAAAGTGAGGATACAAAGCCAGGTCAGAAAAGAAGGCCGTTTTTCAGGTTCCGATTCAAAATCGTATAAACTTTCTTCTTGCATTGGAGTCTTTTGCGGAATGCAATAATAATAAATTAAATCAAAAACTTATTCCATAATTTCTAACTTCAGCTTTACAGCAGAAAAGAATTACTATTTCATACATTCCCTTTTAGAATAAGGCTTTTAGCCGTTACAAGTTCATTAGTCCTGTGGGCACAGCAGCCAGCGTATGAATTTTAAAGGTCAGTAATACAATGTTATTACTATAGGTTGTCTTACCATAAATCACGCCTTTCTTGTGGATGTAGCGCGCTTATTATTCGGCCCTAGCAAGCGAATAACAACCGAATAACAACCGAATAAGAAGCGAATCACATCAGGTAAAGAACCATAGTAGAAATACTTGTCTTATACTGAAAAAACTTTACAGGTTGGGATGATAATACTGCCTGAACTTTACAGTCTTTGCAATAATACTGAATAAGCTTTACAGCTTCGATCTTTTATTTCCATTTTTTGAACAAAGGTTGTTTTGTTAAATGGGCTTTTTCTGGTGTAAGATTACTGATGCTCATGTGTGGCCTTAAACAGTTATAAGCATCTATTGCTTTGCAGACTGCTTTTACGGCTGCAGAATAATTCTTAAACACGTGGTTAAGTCCCACCTGCTGTTTTAAAATACCATTTACCCTTTCAGCAATAGCATTATCATAAGGACTTCCGGTTTGTGTCATACTGATATGGATATTATTGCTTTGAA
>JBQCFI010000222.1:0-20663 GCA_051959325.1 Ginsengibacter sp.
TTCAAAGCAAAAACAGCACAGGTGGGCATGTTATAAACAGGAGAACAGTCCAATGAATTTACAAATTCGGTAATTCCGGGATTATGAGCAAAAACAGCTACAACATTTCTCGTATCTTCTAAATTTTCGATCGTTGAATAAAAATTATTAACAGAAGCTTCATATAAATCCGGTATCAACAACATCTCTTCTACATTTTTTTTCAATTCTTTCATAAAAATTTTAGCGGTTTTCTTTGCGCGTTTAGCCGGGCTCGAAACAAAAGAATCGATATCAATTGATTGCCCTTTTATTCGTTGCGCTATCATTTTAGCATCTGATTTTCCTCGCTCAGTAAGCGTTCTGTCGAAATCAGAAAGTGATGCATCATCCCAACCGCTCTTCGCATGACGTATAAGTAAAAGAGTTTTCATACTATTTATTTGTTTACTGATCGCTTTAATTACACTAAATAAAATTAAAGCAAAACCACATCATTTTTCATTTTCTACTTCCATCAAAAATTATTTCATCTGTCTACTTTACAATTTCTGTTATCTTTAAACTCCATAAAACATTCCTGTCATTCTAATTTTTATCTATGCCTTTAGTGCTTTGCATCGCAGCGATTCTCCTGTTGATCATATTGGTAGTTACTTTTAAAATTGACACATTTATTTCTTTCCTTCTTGTGAGTATTGGGTTGGGTATTGCTGTTGGCATGAATATTCAGCAGATGTCCGGTTCCATTACCAAAGGAATCGGAAATACATTGGGCCCACTGGTTATTATTCTTGGCTTTGGCGCCATGCTTGGAAAATTAGTGGCAGATAGTGGCGCAGCTCAGCAAATCACTGCTTCTCTTACAAAAATTTTTGGCACCAAAAACATTCAATGGGGAATGGCTTTGGCAGGATTAGTCATTGGAATTCCGTTGTTTTATACCGCTGGTTTTATAGTGGTTATTCCGCTGATCTTTGCCATCGCCGCCACTACCCGGTTACCACTGTTGTATGTAGGAATACCAATGCTCGCGGCACTTTCAGTCGCACATGGTTTTTTACCACCACATCCTTCCCCCACTGCCATCGCAGAACAATTAGATGCGGACATGAGCAAAACTTTAATTTATGGGATCATCATTGCCATTCCTACTATCTCGCTTGCCGGGCCGCTTTTTGCAAAAACATTGAAAAGATTTAATTCTAAAATACCCACGGATATTTTACAGATAAAATCATTGCCTGTTGAACAATTACCAGGAATTGGGATCAGTCTGATAACCGCACTAATGCCGGTAATTTTGTTGACGGTAACAGCTATTATTTTATTCTTCATTTCACCTGATACTTTCTTGGGAAAAATAATGACATTCCTTGGAGACCCGAATATTGCCATGTTGTTATCCGTTCTTATAGCGATCTATTTTCTGGGAATGAAAAGAGGAAAGAAAATTCCGGCAATTATGAAGCAACTCGAAGAAGCATTTAAAAGCATTTCAGTGATACTCTTAATTATTGCCGGGTCGGGAATATTTATGCAGGTGATGAGCGATGGCGGCGTCAGTGTTTATATCGGTCAACTTCTAAAAGACATGCAATTGTCACCGTTAGTTTTAGGTTGGCTGATTGCCGCTATCATCCGCGTGTGTATTGGTTCTGCAACAGTTGCGGGACTTACTACTGTTGGAATTATGCTGCCGGTTCTTGGCATCAACCAACACATACATCCTGAATTAATGGTGCTTTCTATTGGCGCGGGCAGTCTCATGTTTTCTCACGTGAATGACGGCGGATTCTGGTTATTTAAAGAATATTTTAATCTCACCATCAAACAAACTTTTCTTACCTGGACGATAATGGAAACGATCGTTTCTATCACCGGATTAATTGGTATTTTAATATTACATCATTTCATTTCGTGAAGTCAGCACATACCGTTCCCGTTTTTAACGAACAGCAGACAGACAAATAACCGACATTTCATTTTTTTAATCTGCCTGTTATTTTTTCAACAAGGCATAATCTTTGAGGCTGCATTTTTCTTTATACAGAATTTACAAGATTAAAAATGCCGGCTTTGTTTTTCTTATTTATTTAGAAAGCTCTCTTCGGGTTTTAAAAATGCTATTCCAAAAACTTTTGCCGGGCAAAAGTCTTGCGCTTGTTTTTGATATAGATATTATGAACCACTTCCATTAGAAAACCAGTCGCTTCAGCTAACTGCAAATGAGGACGATTATTTTTCTAAAATTAATTTTTTAGAAATGAAGGTTTTTTCATTTTAAAACGGCCCTTGCTGATGTTTATTTCAACCGCATATTTTCTTCAACTCGTCCTGTTGCAATCCGTTGAAAATCCTGCATCCTATCAAGCAGAAAAAATAAATAAACTGTTTAATTATTTCAACATCGCTGCAACTGCTATGCTTTTATTGGTCTGTTTTCTGGTCATTTTTATTTGCATAAAATTTAAAGAAAAAAAAGGAGATGAAAGGGAGCCAAAACAAACAACGGGAAATAAAAAAGTGGAAGCGTTGATGATTGGAATACCTGCCTTATTACTTATTTGGTTTTTTTATCAATCGCTTACAACCATGCATGCAGTTGCTTCTGCGGTTCCTGCTGGCAAACAAGCAGACATCATCATTACCGGGCATCAATGGTGGTGGGAAGTGGATTATCCAAAGGCAAATGTGGTTACGGCTAATGAAGTGCATCTTCCTGTTGGGAAACATTTGTTGATGGAAATGCGCTCTGCAGATGTGATTCACGATTGGTGGGTTCCTGAGCTTGGAAATAAAATGGATCTGGTGCCGAAAATAAATAATTATTTGTGGCTGGATATAAACAAACCGGGAAATTACATCGGCGCATGCAGCGAGTTTTGTGGAGCTCAACATGCCTGGATGCGAATTAAAGTGATTGCAGAAAATGAAAAAGATTTCCAAAACTGGCTTGCGGAAAATTCTAAAGATGCGGTTGTTCCAACGGATAGTGTGGCAATAAAGGGTTCTGAAATATTTCAAACACAAACTTGTGCAAGTTGCCATCGCATTCAAGGCACAACAGCCACCTCAAATGTTGGCCCGGATCTTACTCATCTTGCAAGCCGGGAAGAATTACTTACGGGCTTAATGAAAAATAATGAAGAGAATTTATACAAATGGATCAGTCATCCGCAACAGGTAAAACCAGGGGCACACATGCCTGATTTCAAATATGAAAAAGATACCGTGAATGCGATTGTTCATTATTTATCACTATTAAAATAAAAAAAAGTGAATCAATCTATACAAATACCTGAACCAGCTTCGGCATTACCGGGGATCGGCGTTAGTTCTGATCAGGGTTTGTTGCAATGGATCTCTTCTGTGGATCACAAAATGATTGGCATCATGTATTTACTCATTGCGCTGATATTTTTCTTAATGGGTGGTGCAGAAGCTCTGCTGATGCGTATTCAACTGGCACAGCCTGTAAATCATTTTTTGACACCGGAAGCATACGATCAAATTTTTACCATGCATGGAACCACCATGATCTTTTTGGTAGCGATGCCTGCGGTGCTTGGCTTTGCAGTTTATTTTACACCATTAATGATCGGTGCAAATGAAATGGCTTTTCCGAGAATGAATTCCTTTAGTTTATGGATCACTTTCTTTGGCGGCTTGTTGCTATACTTTAGCTTTCTTGCCGGTGGTGGCCCTGATGCAGGGTGGTTTAATTATGCGCCTTTGAATGAAAAAAATTATTCAAGCAGCAATGGGATTGATTATTATGCAATGGGTTTATTACTCACCGGAATTGGAAGTGTAACTACTTCTATCAACCTGATAGTTACGATTTTGCATTACCGGGTAAAAGGAATGAAACTGAACATGCTTCCACTTTTTGTGTGGATGGTTTTTGTGAATTCATTTTTATTAATTGCCGCATTTCCTTCTTTAAATGCAGCGTTGGCAATGCTTTTGCTCGACCGGCAATTCAACGCTCATTTTTTTAATACAACAAACGGCGGCTCTGCTTTATTGTGGCAACATTTGTTTTGGATCTTCGGACATCCCGAAGTTTACATTGTTATCCTTCCCCCGTTTGGAATTTTATCAGAAGTATTTCCGGTGTTTTCGCGTAAGCCGATCTTCGGTTATGCATTTGTTGCAGCGTCTTCTGTCGCAATTGCGTTGCTCGCCTTTGGCGTTTGGGCGCATCACATGTTTGCTGTCGGTTTGGGGAACACGGTGGACGCATTTTTCTCGGCAAGTAGCATGCTCATTGGTATTCCGACAGGTGTAAAAGTTTTCAATTGGATTGCGACGATGTACGGAGGCAAAATAAAATTTACGGTTTCGATGATGTTTGCCATTGCATTTTTAATTGAATTTACGATTGGTGGTTTATCCGGAATTGCTTTTTCTATAGTGCCTATAGATTGGCAATTGACCGATACTTATTACGTGGTAGCTCATTTGCATTATGTGTTTATCGGCGGCACGATTTTCGGAGTTTTAGCAGGTTTGTTTTATTGGTTTCCTAAAATGACCGGGAAGATGCTGGATGAAAAAATGGGCAAGTGGTTTTTCTGGTTATTTGTAATTGGCTTTAACGGTACGTTTTTGGTGCAACATGCTTTAGGAATGCTTGGTATGCCACGCAGGGTTTTTACTTACCCGGATCTGCCGGGATACGCAATATTAAATTTGATCTCTACCATCGGCGCTTTTCTAATGGGGGCTTCAGTTTTATTGCTTGTGTATATCGTTTATAGGAGTATCAAAAATGGAAAATCAGCAGGCAATGACCCATGGAATGGATTTACATTAGAATGGCTTACCAGCTCTCCGCCGCCATTAAAGAATTTTGGTGAGGTGCCTGGAGTGAAGAGCAGATGGCCTTTGTGGGATATGAAGAAGCTGAAAGAAGAAAGTAGAGATATATAAGTAGCAGGATTGACAAGTAAAAAATAATGAAATTATGAACAGAACAATGATGAAACTGGTAGTTGGAACAGAGGCAATGTTTTTCATTTGTCTGATTCTGGCATTTATTTATATGGCTTATAATGCTGGTTTTGAGCCTCACGACATGAAGGCATTGGATATTAAAACAACCGGAATTTTTACAGTGGTTTTGATTAGCAGCAGCTTTACTTTTTGGATTGCCGATAAAAATTATCAGAAAGGAAAAATAACAAATTTAAAGATTTGGCTCATTATCACAATTTTGCTGGGAGCTATTTTTTTAATCGGGCAAGGCGAAGAATACTGGCGCCTGATCAATGATAAAATTACATTAAGCAGCAGCGTTTTTGGAACCAGTTTTTATGCACTCACCGGCTTTCACGGCTTCCATGTTTTTGTTGGATTGGTACTTTTATCTATCATCCTTGTTTTAACTTTTTTAGGCGATTTTAATAACCCTTCTTCCAATGTGATCAGTACAGCGGGAATCTATTGGCATTTTGTTGATATCGTATGGATTGCAGTGTTTACGGTGGTTTACGTGTTGCCGGAGTTTACAAAATACTAAGAACAATTTTTAAACATAAAAAAGATGCGTTCAATTTTTTCATACTGGCAATTTGATATTCCCACAATAACTTTTATTGTTGGTTTGTGCATTCTTTATTTTTATGCCATCAATTTTAAAATAAAAAAACACTTATTTTATTTTTTTTCAGGGATATTTTTATTGATTTTATGCATCAGTTCCCCTTTGCATTTTTTAGCAGAAAATTATTTGTTTAGTGCACACATGCTCTCTCATGTATTGATTATTTTGATCGCAGCGCCTTTGATGGTTGCAGCTATTCCGGCCGAAAATAAATTTAAAAAAACACTTCTTGCATTTTCAAAAATAAGAAAGCCATTTATTTGTTGGTTTGTTGGTGTTGGCATCATGTGGCTTTGGCATTTTCCGTACATTTTTAATCATCTCTTTGCGGTGCCAGCCATGAGTAATTCCCATTCAATGAGTCCATTGATGTTCCTCGAAGTTGTTAGTTTATTGATTGCAGGAATGATCTTTTCCTGGCCGGTTATTAATCCATACAAAGAATACAGAATTCCTGGAATCGCAGCCGTACTCTATCTTTCAACCGCTTGTGTCTTTTGTTCTATACTTGGATTGTTAATCACTTTTGCACCTTTAGGAACCTATTTTCATTATCAACATTTAATGGAAGGTTATGGTTATTTGCCCATGATAAGAAATGACTGGAAAATATCTGCAGCAGTTGATCAGCAAATCGCGGGATTGATCATGTGGGTTCCTTGTTGCCTGATTTATTTAACCGCTTCGATGATCTTATTGATCAAATGGTTTGATGAGAAGCAGTCAGAAAAAAATATAATTGGAACAATAATTCAATAATTAAATAATCTAAATAATTAAAATGGAAAGAGTAAAAGCAAAACCGGAACATTTACCACAACCGACTTATTGGCCGTTTTTTTTAGCACTTGGATTGATGTTTTGTGGATGGGGATTATTAACAACGTGGCTTATTTCTGTGGCCGGGCTCATCGTTTTTATCGTATCATTAATCGGATGGATAAATATCTTAAGACATGAATGATCAATTGGAAAATGAAGAAATCAGCAGAAGAAAATTTTTTATGAAGCTGAGTCTGGGCCTTGCAGGTTTAAGTGCCGCGGTAGCCGCCATTCCGGTTATCAGTGCAGTTATTGCTCCATTACTGGAATCTAAAGTGGAAAAATGGAGAACGGTAGGAAAGCTGAATGATTTTAAAATCAACACTACGAACCTGGTTACTTTTATCAATGCAGATCCGGAACCTTATGCAGGAATAACAGCAAAATCTGCTGCATGGCTGCGAAGAAGTAGTGATGCCAGTTTTATTGCTTTCGCGGCCAATTGCACGCATCTGGGTTGCCCGGTAAGATGGGAAAAAGACGCGCATTTATTTATGTGTCCCTGCCACGGCGGTGTTTATTATGCAGATGGAAGTGTGGCTGCGGGACCACCTCCAAAACCTTTGACAAGATATCAAGTGCGCGTTTTCAATGATGAAGTTCAGATAAAAACAGCGCCGCTTCCCATTACAAATATTGGTGAATCAAAGTCGCAGCCTGCATGAAGAAGTTTTTTAAAAAAATATGGAAATGGATAAATGACAGAAGTGGTTTTTCTGAAAGCATTCTCCCGGTTATCACACATCCTGTGCCGCCCAGAGCCAAATGGAGTTATGTTTTCGGCAGCGCCACTTTATTTTGTTTTTTATTACAGGTGATAACCGGAGTTGCTTTATCTCTTTTATACCAACCGTCATCAAAAGAGGCGTATCAATCACTTCAGTTCATCACCAACCAGGCAAAATTTGGAAATGTGCTTCGCGGCATTCATTATTTTGGCGCTTCGGCCATGATCATTTTGGTTGGCCTTCACATGATGCGCACTTATATCACCGCATCGTATAAATATCCGCGCGAGATGAATTGGATCAGTGGCGTCTTTCTTTTGATTTTCACCATCTTCATGGGTTTTACCGGCCAGCTTTTACGTTGGGATTCCAATGGCGTGTGGTCATCAGTTGTTGCTGCGCAACAATTAGGAAGAGTACCATTTGTTGGCGAGTATTTGGCGCGTTTACTCCTCGGAGGCAACACCATTGGCGGTCAGACATTGAGCAGGTTTTATTCGTATCATGTATTTATTGTGCCGGCATTTATTTTTTTATTTGTTGCATTTCATTTATTTCTTGTTATCCGAAATGGGATTTCAGAACCACCTAAAGCCGGAAGAATGGTGGATCCAAAAACCTATCGTTCTTGGTATCAAAATTTATTGAAAAAAGAAGGTGTTCCTTTTTGGCCTGACGCTGCGTGGCGCGACATTATTGTCAGTGCATTTATAATTATTGCTATCATCGCTCTTGCAGTATTTTTTGGTGCGCCGGCGCTGACAACACCACCCGATCCCTCAATGGTTCAAACCTCGCCAAACCCTGACTGGTACATGATTCCGTTCTTCGCTTTATTTGCGCTGATGCCACATAAAATAGAATCTATCGCCATGTTGCTTGGTCCATTGCTGACGATTATTCTTTTGTTTTCAATTCCATTTATTTCTCACAAAGGAGAAAGAAGTCCATTGAAAAGGCCGTGGGCAATGTTTGGAGTGATCTGTGTTTTTGTTTTTGTGATCAGTTTACTGGTGATTGGTTTGCAGGCATCGTGGTCACCAAATTTTAATACAAAGCCTTTACCTTTAACCGATATTAAATCTTCAAATCCTGATTCTACGATCATCAAAGGCGTTCATCTTTTTTATGCAAAAGGCTGCCAGTATTGTCACACAATCAATCATTATGGAGGCAAAGCAGGGCCCAATTTAACCACTGTCGGCAACCGTCTGTCGATAGAAGAATTAAAGGTCCGGATCGTAAATGGAGGAAAAAATATGCCCTCCTTTGGAGGAATACTTTCAAAAGAAGATTTGAATAATATTGTTTCGTTCTTGCATTCTCAGAATTAGAAAATCATTGATTTTAAAGCAGCAAACAAAGGAATAACGGATATTCCTATTTTCTTTCCGGCATAATTTCCTTTTAAAGGCATAGCATTTGTATCATTATTTTTTTATAAAATGAAATACAAATTGAACAACAAATATTTTTCCCAATGACTGATTATGAATTACAATCTAATCAGAATAATCTATCAATCTTTCGGAAAAAAGTATGGATTGTAGTGAGCATTGCGGCGCTGATGTTTGTATTTCTCTTCCTGTTTAAGATTTTATTCAGTGTGCTTTTATTGGTGTTGGCAGGCGCTTTAATCGCGCTTTATTTTTATGGTGTTGCTGGTATTTTTCAAAGAAAATTACATACGCCACCCAAAGCAGCAATTATTCTTTCAGTTATTATTAATATTGTTTTGCTCGCAGGAACTATTTGGTTTGTTGGAGATAGGATACAAGTTCAGATTTCTGAATTATCCCAAACCCTTCCTGCGACCTTACAAACAGTCAAAGATTTTATGGGCGGCAGTGCCATCGGCAGAAATTTGCTGAAGGAGTTTAATTCATCAGGAGATTCTACCAAAACTTTGGACATTCTAAACCGTTTCTTTTCTTCAAGTTTTGGTGTGTTAAGTGATTTATATATTATTCTCCTGCTGGCCATTTTTTTTATTTCTGCTCCTTCCGTTTATAAAAAAGGAATGGTGAAATTACTTCCACACAAAGCAAAAGAAAAAGGCGCATTGATCATTTCGAAAATAAGTGCGATTCTAAAAGGTTGGCTGAAGGTGCAACTGATCGGAATGCTATTCATTGGCATTGCAACAGCAATCGGATTGACAATCATTGGAATTCCAATGGTACTTACGTTGGCTTTGATCGCAGCCGTTTTTAATTTTATTCCAAACTTTGGAATGCTGCTTGCTTTAATTCCAGCAGTGCTCATTGGCCTTACTCATGGAATGGGAACGGCATTGATCATTATTTGTGTTTACACATTTATTCAGTTTCTTCAAAATGCAATTCAACAACCTCTTCTACAAACAAAAATGATCAACATTGCACCGGCATTGAGTATTACGAGCCAGATCGCATTGGGATTATTGGTTGGTTTTTGGGGAATATTGCTCGCAACGCCAGTGCTCATTATTCTGATTGCGCTGGTCGAGGAACTTTATTTAAAAAAACAATAGATTTTGTTTTAAAAAAAATCAACGTTTCATTAGCATGTGAAACGTGTGAGGAAACATTCAAAATCAGCAATATTATACAAATGACAGAATCAAATACGGAACACAATAAAGAATTTTCTTTCCGCAAAAAAGTATGGATTGCTGTAAGCATCACAGCATTGATGGTGGTATTTCTTTTCCTGTTCCAGATTTTGTTCAGCGTGCTTTTATTAATCCTGGCCGGCGCATTAATTGCACTTTATTTTTATGGCGTGGCCGGAATTATTCAAAGAAAATTTCATTGCTCCTCAAGAACGGCAATTATACTTTCTGTCGTTATAAATTTGCTGCTTTTGGCAGGAATAATTTGGTTTGTCGGAGCAAGAATTCAGGCACAAACTTCAGAACTTGCCCAAACTCTTCCGTCCACAATAGAACAAGTAAAAGAACAGATCGGAAGTACGGCATTTGGAAGCCAATTACTTCAACAATTCAATTCTTCCGGCGATTCTACAAAAACTTTATCCATTTTAAAACGTTTTTTTTCTTCAAGTTTTGGCGTTCTCAGCGATCTGTATATAGTAGCACTCATCGCGATTTTTTTTATCGTTTCACCAGAGGTCTACACGTATGGAATGGTTAAATTACTTCCTGTAAAAGCAAAAGAAAATGGCGCTGATATTATCCGTAAGATTGGAGATATTTTGAAAAAGTGGCTGAAAGCACAGCTTTTCGGAATGCTTTTCATCGGTGTATTAACCGCAATTGGACTGCTCATTATAGGCATTCCAATGGTGCTTCCATTATCTATCATAGCCGGTTTGCTCAATGTCATTCCCAACTTCGGTCCGTTGATTGCATTGGTTCCCGGTGTCTTAATTGGTTTGTTGCAAGGTACCACCACTGCAATAATCATTGCGTGCATGTATACATTTATCCAAATCATTCAAACAGCAGTTTCCCAACCGTTGCTTCAAAAAAAAATGATCAATATTTCGCCTGCACTGGTTATTATCGGGCAGGTTGCTTTTGGTTTATTAGCTGGCTTTTGGGGAGTTTTACTCGCAACGCCGCTTATTGCCATTTTGATGATCCTCGTTCAGGAACTTTATATAAATGAACAATAAAGGCCGTTCGTTTTTTTTGGAATAATGATTGCACCTCTCTTCATTTATTTATATATATTTTAAATTTTATTTTATGAAACGCAGCCTTAAAGATTTGGAAGGATTTACGCTCAGGGAAACCGATGGCGAACTCGGTAAAGTAGAAGATTTTTATTTTGATGATAAAAGTTGGACGGTTCGTTATTTAATCGTAAGAACGGGCGGCTGGCTTTCAGGACGAAAAGTGCTGATTTCGCCTTCAGTGCTGAAGCAGCCGGACTGGGAGAATAAAGAATTTCCTGTGAATCTTACAAAAAAGCAAATTGAAAACAGCCCCGATATTGATATGGATAAACCTGTTTCACGACAACAGGAAGAACAACTGGCATCCTATTATCCGTGGGAAGGATATTGGGGAGGCGACCCGGATGAACATGGTGCCGGAATCTTTGGGATGATGCCGAGCGAACTTTATGAAAGTGAAAATGTACCAGTACAAAATGCAACCACGACCGCACCAGATCAACACAGTGATCCGCATTTAAGAAGCGCCGATGAAGTGAAAGGTTATGCCATTCACACCACTGACGGACAAATCGGAAAAGTGGATGATTTTATTGTGGATGATAGAAACTGGAAAATCAGTTTTCTGGTAGTAGATACCGGAACCTGGCTGAACAGGGACAAAGTTTTATTGTCCACTAAATGGATTACCGGGGTGAAATGGGATAATTCAGTTGTCATAGTAAATATATCTACCGATGCGGTACAAAATAGCCCCGCGTATGACGAATCACAAGTGAATGACTCCGTTTATGAAAAGAACCTGTATGATCATTATGGAAAAGATTGGACAGCAGAGTAAAAAAAGTTTTAGTTCATGTTTAATAAAAATGAAGAATTATTTTCTATTCATATAATTGATTCAATAAACGAACAAATATCAGTGATTCATGTTTTTATTTTTTAAAACAAAGGAATGCCTTTGTAAAAGTTACAACCTTTATTTTTGTAAAAAACAAAAAATAAAATCATGGATGCATTGATTATAGTGGATGTTCAAAATGATTTTTTACCGGGTGGAGCACTTGCTGTAAATGAAGGTGATACGATCATCCCAGCCATCAATGCTTTGCAAAATGATTTTGACCTCGTGGTGGCTACTCAGGATTGGCATCTTCCAGATCATAAAAGTTTTGCGTCTGCTCATTCCGGAAAAAAAGTATTTGATGAAATAAACCTTCATGGACTTCCGCAGGTTTTATGGCCAGACCATTGTGTGCAGGAAAGTTTTGGCGCACAATTTTCGTCTCTTTTGCATACAAAAAGAATTGAAGCGATTTTCAGAAAAGGCATGGATAAAAATATAGATAGCTACAGTGGCTTTTTTGATAATGGCAAAAAAAAATCGACCGGCATGGGCGATTATCTGAAAGGAAGAGGGGTAACGGCGATTTTTGTGTGCGGACTGGCCGCAGATTATTGCGTCTATTTTACCGCTCTTGATGGCAGGGAACTTGGTTTTGAATCAACAATCGTTGCTGATGCTACAAAACCAATTTATCCGGAAAATTTTGATAAATTGTTAGAAGATTTTAACGCAAAACCCAAGCGCTAATCGTTAATTTTTAGTGTGTTTAAGATATAAAAAAAGGTTGCCGTTTAGCAACCTCATTCTTTAAACACAATCTTCCTCTATTGATTTCCCTCGTGTGTCTGGCGTTGTGGTCTGAGCGTTTCTTCTACTTCATTTTTAAATTTCGTGTACTGGTCTGCAGTAAAAATAGTTTGTAATTTCGCATCCCTGTCCTGCATCAGCTTTTGAAAAGCGCTTCTGTCAGGCCTGTTACCGGAAGCCTGTGCATCCTGGAACATTTTCATTTGGGCAGTGTAATAATCGGTAAAAACACTATCCGTGCGGCTGGCCTGAGAAGCGTCCAGGTTTAATGGTGTAGTAATTTTATCCATTGTTGCTTTTACTCTTTCAGGTACGGTGCGACGTTGCATTCCCTGCGCGTAAATGCCGGTTGTTGCGATTAAAATTAATGCAAACAACATGGTGATTTTTCTTTTCATGAATTTTTAATTTTTGTTTTTTTTAAGTTATTAAATGAAAGATTTAAAATTATTTTTTGTTTTCCCGGTTATCTTTCCCGGGTCGGCCAACCATTCTTACAACTACTTTTTTTATCACGGAATCGAACTTCTGGGTTTGATCAGGCACACATATATTTCTGATATTTTTAAAATAACTGAACATCTGCATATCCAATGTTTTTTGTTTTTGCGCAATGGAATCAGCGTCAGCTTTTATCAATGAATCCGGCACATTTGAAGAATAAATTAATGCATAAAAGTCTTTCTTTGCATTTCTTACATCGTTAAATAAAGGCTTTACTTTTTGCATTTGTTCCTTTCTCAAAAGTTGGTATTTATCCAACTGCTCTTTGGAAAAACCAACTTCATTTTGAAGAGAAGTGTACATACCATTTGTTTCGTGGTTCCTCGATTTTCTGTCAGCAGGTTTACTTAGCAAAATAAAAAATATCAGCATCGCAATATTAGTTATCAAAAGGAAAATGATAATCGTAACAAGAGATTTTGTTTTCGTAGTTTGGTTCATTATGGTTTTGTATTTACAAATTCATAAAAATTAGAACTGACCAGGTTGTATTCGTCTGCGGTGGCAAGTTCATTATTTTGTTGTGATATGGAGTTTGTTGTGGATTTTGTTGAATTTGACGAAGAAAAAATCACTGCTGCATTAATAATAACGACCAGGCAAATGCATGCAAATGCAACCATCGGTTTTGCCACAAAGGAAGAAATTTCTTCCCAGATACTTTTTTGATTTTGCATCCTTGCTTCTAATCGGGTGAAGAAAAACGGCCGCGGAGATGCTTTTTCAATTCCATCAAAACTGTTCAATGCTTCTTCAATTTTCTTATCGAATTTTTCTTCCATGATCTTTATTTTTTTATTAGAAAGTTAACCTAATGTATTTTAAGTTTTATCTTTTATTGTAACATTTTTCTTTTTCTGCTATTTACCTTTTTTAGACGCTGTTTCATCAAAAAACCTTCATGCTTTTTTCTTATTGTCAATCTAATTTTTCGTAATATTCTTTCAAATTTTTTTGCAAATTTTTTTTCGCTCTTTGAAGCAATGCATCTACAGCAGATTCGGTGCATTCCATTACTTCAGCAATTTCACGATAACTTAAATTCTCGGTCTTGTTCAGGATAAAAGCGGTTTTTTGATTTGCAGGCAATTGATCCACTGCTTTAAAAAGAACAGCTGCGTTTTCTTTATTTTCCATCTTTATGCCGGGATGAAAAAAATCCGGCGGTTCAATCATTTGACCATCATTTTTTCCATACAGGCTTTGTACAAACGCAAATCTTTTCTTTCTCTTTTTCTTCCTGATGTGATCCAGTGCCTTTGAAACGGTGATCCTGTAAAGCCAGGTAGAAAACTTCGATTCTTCCTTAAACGATGCAATTGATTCATATACCTGCATAAAAACTTCCTGCGCCGTATCTTCAGCATCTTCAGCATTTTGCAAAAGACCTAAGGCAGTATTGTAAACCATACTTTGCCAGGTTTCTACTATTATTTTAAAAGCTTCCCTGTCTTTTTTTTTGAGCAGGGCAATCAATTCCCTTTCATTCAAAGCAACATATTTATATACTAAAGTGAAGGTCCGCCGGGGCCGCGGTTTCCACCAAATGGCACTCCGCCCGGGCCCCCGAATCTGCGAAAATTTCTCTCACCATCCTGATTGGTTGGAGGTTTTCCTTTTCCGAAGTTCCTCAATTTGTATGTAAATGTCAGCATAAAATATTGTTGCAATACCTGGTTCTGTACATCCTGGATGTAAGAATCTGTTACATTCCGTGTGATGCTTTTATTTTGTTTTAATAAGTCGAAAACCGAAAGTTTCAATTCGCCATTTTGATTCTTAAGGAATTTTTGTCCGATTGCAATATTCCATAACCAAAAGTTCGTATTCAAACCAGCTGATAATCCTTTATAAGTTTCATTAGATAAATCGTTGTTGAAGAAGAATCCCTTCTTTGTAAGCAGATTTGCACTGATTCCGGCAGAAGAAGTGAAATAATTATTATTCAAGGAAGGTTGAATAGTATTTTTTACAGTATTGATATTTGCAGAATAAGACAAATTAAAATCCACATACTCACTGATATTACTTGACAAAACTGCACCAAGATTGTAATTGAAATTGTTTGAAGTGTTTTTAATATTATTGAGCAAACCGGGAAGTTTCGAATAACTGATTCCTCCATTCCAGTTCAGATTGGATTTCATAAATGTCAAAGGCATTCCGAAAGTAAAGAAAGACCTGGCGCTGATGTATCCATTCAAATTTACAGGCTTTGAAATCTGAGAACCTCTGTGAAGCGTGATGGTATTGGATAAGACAGAATCTTTAGATGCAGTATAGGTTGCATTTGCTACATAATCATTTGTGGATTGAAGAAAAATATTCGCAAAAAAGGTTTTGCTTTTTGGTGCATCTGTGTAATTATACCGCAAAATCAACCTGTTGGAATATTGTTGTTGCAGATCAGGATTTCCGGTTGATAAAAAAAGTGGATTGGAGTTATTAATTACATTCTGCAATTGATTTACGGACGGAGGCGATACCGATCCGCGATAGATAACTCTTAAATTACTTTTTGAAGAAAATTTAAATCTTGCAAAAGCATTTGCAAGAAAATTGCTGTAAGTGTTATCAATATGCCCCGCCTGAGGAAATACCTGGTCGCTTTTCAATTCACTATATTGATAAGAGACACCGGCAGCCAACATGTTATTTCTATCGCCGTTGCGAATGGTAATCCCTGCATTTTGCGTATTATAGGTATTATTAAAAACATTGCTCAGGCTGGTATCTAACAAAGAATATTTTGAATCGATGTTGTCAAAATAATAAGTGCGTTGATCAGCCTGGCTTGTCTGAAAAGCGGGATTATAATTCGCTTGTATTTGCGTTTTTTGTCCGATCGGTTCCGTATAAACCAAATTGAAACTATACTGATTTACATTACTTTTTTGATTAGATACTTGTTTGGTAGTATCAGTAGATAAAGGTTTATAATAATCGTTTACAGCGTTTAAAAAATTCTGGCCGTTTTTATTATTAAAATTGGTGTTTATTCCGAGGGAGATGCTGCGACCCCTTTTTGGAAAAGCATGACGGTACAAAACTTCATTACTGATGCTGTAGCCATGATTATCACTGGTAAGGTCATTTGCTGTTCTGCTTGAAGTATCGAGGCGCTCAGGATCTACATAAAAGTTTCCGTTTACAAAATTGGTAGAATTGTTTGTTTGAAAATTCAGATTCGAAGCGATTAAAAGTGTATTCGCAGAATCTATTTTATAATTCAATCTGAAATTAACCCGGTTATTGTTATTATGCGCATCTGAAAGTGTATTTTCATCGTAATAAGAACTGCTGTCTTTCTTTAAAATATTTTGCTGTTGGATAGCTTGATTATTGGAAGTATTGCTGTTATTGAAAAAATAGCTGGCTGTTACATCAATTTTCTTTCCCCATGCATCACTGTAATTGACACCAAAAGCATCAGTTTTTGCAATACCATTTTGTTGCCCGACCGTAAAGTTGCCAGCTCCGCCGCCTCTTTGTCCACCCCCGCCACGACGACCTGCGCCCGAAACACCAAGTAAATCCTGCGAAGAAAAATTCTGCTGATTCACATTGTTAAATAATCCAACTAATGAAATTCTTCTGGCATTATTGAAAAAACTGACATTTCCCCCAGCACTGTAACGATCGTCGGTTCCATATCCACCATAGATGCGACCAAATTGGCCGGTACGCATATCTTTTTTCGTAACAATATTGATGGCTTTCGTTGTATTTCCATCATCGAAACCGGTCAATTGTGCCTGATCGCTCAGTTTGTCAAAAACCTGGATTTTATCAATCACCTCGGAAGGAAGATTGCGAAGTGTAGCTGTAGCATCCGTTCCAAAAAAATCGCGCCCGTCAACTGTTACTTTTTGAACAGTTTCGCCCTGCGCTGTTACAGTGCCGGTTTTATCCACGGTAATTCCAGGCATTTTTTTAATCAGATCTTCTGCCGTGGCATCCGGATTTACTTTAAACTGGCTTGCTGCAAATTGGACGGTATCGTTGATCACTTTCACTGCCGAATTATCTTTGATGACCACTGTAGCAAGCGTTTCAGCACTTTTCGCCATATTCACATTCCCGACATTTACATCCGGGCCAGTTACGACTATTTTTTTTGAAAAATTAGAATAACCAACGGAAGTAACTGACAACGTATAACTTCCTGCTCCAACTTTTTTAAAAGAAAAATCTCCTTTTGAATCACTAACCGTTAGCAATGGTTTAGCAGTAGAATCAGCCAGAGATAATTTAATCGTTGCATTTGATAAAGGAGCACTGGTTGACGCATCTTCAACCGTTCCCGAAACGGATTGTGCACTTGCACTGAACGAAATAATTGCCAGCAAAAGGGTAAGAATTTTATACATAAAAAATATTAATTAAAACATTTGACGATGTAATCATTTAAAACCTTCGCCCGGGTCTAATTTTAGAGAGAAGTGCAGCGAACAAACAAATAAGCGGATTTTGGATTTTCAATATTCCTGAAAATGACTTTTATCTTTTGTTAACGGAAACAAAAACCATTTCAATTATCTTGCAGTCCCAAAATCAAAAAAGATAGTTATGGAATATAATAAGCTAGTTTCAGTTACCGGATTACCTGGTTTGTTCGAATTGTTATCATCAAAATCGGACGGCGCTGTCGTTCGTTCTTTAGAAGATAACAGCACTAAATTTGTAAGCACCCGGCAGCACAATTTCTCACAACTGGAAAGTATAGAAGTTTATACCACAAAGGATAACACGACACTCGCTGAAGTATTTGAAGCGATGAAAAAAAGTGAAGAGAAAGTTCCTGATTCTAACGCCGATGCTAAAACATTAAAGGCTTATTTCGAAAAAGTATATCCTGATTTGGATTTTGAAAGAGTTTACACCAGTGATATGAAAAAAATGGTGAAATGGTTTCACATTATTGAGAAAAATAACATTGAAATAAAAGTAAGAACGGAAGAGGAAAAAGAAGCAGCAGCTGATTTGAAAAATTCAAAACCAATCCAGGTAGATAATGCAAATGTAAAAAATTCAAAACCGCAACAGGCCAATCCAAGAAAGATTGAGAGCAGGGGAGTGAAGTAGTTGTTGCCTTGTTTTATTGTTGCATACTGGAATTTGTCACTTATGCATTATTGATAAAAGCATTAATAAGAAAATAGAAAATTCAATTATTTCTTTATTTACTGCAAGCTCCGGTTCCTGATTCTGAACCCCTAATTCCAATTCCTAAAATCTAAAACCTGTTCACAATGACCGCAGACATACAAAAAATACCCAGGCATTTTCTTCCCGAAGACCTAACCGTTTCTGATTGGGAAACCATCGAACCGTATTTTAAAAATCTTTTGGATAGAAAAATTGATTCAAAAGAAGCGATGGAAATATGGCTGAAAGATATCAGTGAATTAGAAGCGGTCATCAGCGAAGATTCGTGTTGGCGGCAGATAAAAATGACCTGTGATACGACGGATAAAAAGCTGGAAGAATCTTTCAATTTCTTTTGTATGGAAATTCAGCCAAAGATTCAACCTTATGCTTTTGCATTGAATAAAAAGCTTGTTGAATCTCCTTTTACGAAAGAATTGGACCAGGAAAAGTTTTTTACCTATTTACGCTCTATCAGAAAAAGTATTGAACTTTTTCGCGAAGAAAATATTCCCATTCACGCAGAACTGGCTATGCTGCAGCAACAATATGGTGTTATCACTGGAAAAATGACCATAGAAGTTGCGGGTAAAACTTACACCTTGCAACAAGCTTCCAAATTTTTTGAAAGTCACGACCGCAGACTGCGTGAAGAAGTTTATAGAAAAGTAAACGAAAGGCGTTTGCAGGATAAGGATGAATTGAATAAACTTTTTACAGAATTAATTACCCGAAGAAACCAGGAAGCGCTGAATGCCGGTTTTGAAAACTACCGCGATTATAAATTTAAAGAACTTGGTCGTTTTGATTATACGAAAGAAGACACTTTTCGTTTTCACGAATCCGTAAAGCTTCATGTAGTGCCGTTAGTGAATAAAATTTTTCAAAAGAAAAAAGAAAAATTAAAGCTGGATGTGTTGCGTCCGTGGGATGTAGAAGCAGAGCCGGAAGGAGTTGAGCCCTTAACGCCTTTTGAAACAGGAGCCGAATTATTGAATAAATCGATTGAGGTCTTTACAAAGCTTCGTCCGTTTTTTGGTGATTGTCTGAGGCAAATGAATGCCATGAATCGGCTCGATGTGGAAAGCAGGCAGGGAAAAGCTCCCGGAGGTTATAATATGCCACTTGCTGAAACCGGCGCGCCGTTTATTTTTATGAATGCCGCGCGTTCGATGCACGATGTAACGACGATGGTTCACGAAGGTGGCCATGCGATTCAATCTTTTTTAACTCATTCGCTCGAATTGAGTTCTTTCAAAGATTATCCCATGGAAATCGCTGAAGTAGCCAGCATGGCCATGGAGCTTTTTTCAATGGATCATTGGGATGTTTTCTTTAAAAATAAAGGGGATTTAAAAAGAGCCAAAGAGCATCAGTTGGAAAGAGTGATTACGATTTTTCCATGGATTGCGGTAATCGATAAGTTTCAACATTGGATATATGAAAATCCAAATCATTCTCTCGAAGAAAGGTCACAAAAATGGGTAGAAATATTTCATGAATTTTCTGATAATGTGGTTGATTATTCAGGCCTGGAAAAATATGTAGAAAACGGCTGGCAGAAGCAATTGCATTTGTATGAAGTGCCATTTTATTATATAGAATATGGCATTGCGCAACTCGGCGCTATCGGCCTTTGGATGCAATACAAAAAAGACCCCGAAAAGGCTTTGGATAACTATGTAAAAGCATTAAGCCTTGGCGGTACCAAAACGTTGCCGGAATTGTATAAAGCCGCCGGATTAAAGTTTGATTTTTCTCCTGAAAATATTAAAACATTAATGGAATTTGTAAATGAGGAAATGGAGAAATTGGAATAGCAACGAATGATTTTGTATAAAAATTTAGAAATGGAATACTTAAAACTATTCCATTTTTTTTTGCCTGGTTTTTAATTCTATCATTTTCCTTTCGCCAACAATTCCCGATTGCGAAAATGCAGTTCCTCATTTCGTAAAGTGGTTTTTCATTTTGAAAATAGTTTCGCTGCCTGATAAACATCAACCTAAATTCTGATGTTACTTTTTTGAAACAATGAAAAATTAAAAAATGGCTATCTCTTCTTTAAGAAAAATCAAAAAGGTTTTTTTATTTATAACATTCTTTCTTTTTTGCTTTTCGGTTTGCTTGGCACATGAGGATTATAATGGAAAAATAATGGGAAAAGTAATATCGTCCGACGGTCAACCAGTTGCCTGGGTTACTATTTCTGTCAAAAACACTTCTCTTTCTGCAATTTCAGATGCGAGCGGAAATTTTAATTTAAAAAATATCAAACAGGGAATTTACACCGTAATAGCTTCCTATACAGGATTTGAAGCGGTAGAAAAAATAATTGAAGTTTCAGATGAACATACTTCTGAAATCTTATTTACAATTAAAAGCAATGCAAAGGAGTTAAATGAAGTAGTTGTAGATGGCACAAGAAGTCAAAATCTGCAACCGGTTTCTATAGGAAAACTTCCGGTTACACCAATGGATCTGCCGCAAAGCATTTCTGTTATCAACCAAAGCGTGATTAAAAATCAGCAATCGCAGCGCCTGAGTGATGTGATTAAAAATGTAAACGGCGTTTATCTTTCTTCTACACGCGGCG
>JBQCFI010000223.1:0-3102 GCA_051959325.1 Ginsengibacter sp.
TAAACCTGCAACGGCTCACTGGCAAACGATTGCAACTGGTTTTTAGCAACAGCAATTAACTGGTAATCGCCATATGTTGAAGTGTCAATTTGAATAGAAGTATCTGCAGTTTGTTTTAATAATTTTCCATTTTGCAAAAACTTATATGCTGACATATTTCTGCTCGTATCATTCCAGTAAACGAACAAATCCTTCTGATTTGTAGTTGGCATTTGCGGACTGAATTCATTCTCAACTGCATTTATTTTTTGAGAAGCAAGATCGTTATCACCTAATACAATTTTAATTTGGTGATTTCCCTGTAATGCGGATGAAACCTCCTGTGCAGACGATTCTTTTCCATCAATTAAAAAAGATTTGATGGAATTTCCATAACCATCCATTTCAATATTTAGAACACAATCCCTGTATTTGAAATTGTTCAAGGTTCTTTTACCATTAAATACTTTCGGAACAAAAGGATGAAAAGAAATATGATCAGCAGAGAATTGCATTCCAAACAAAACTTTATAAACCAAACTGATGCTGCCAGACAAACTCCAAAGCATGTTGCTGGAATTAATTTGAGTGCCCGCATAATCACCATTGGATGCCACAAAATTTTCTTTGTTGGTTAAAAATAAAGCCGCAGGACGATACACAGAACTGATGGCTCTTACAACTGATTCTTCATTGCCGGCTTTTGCTGAAGCAAGCGCCCAGTAAGATTCTACGAATGGCCAAACCGCATTATTATGATAGGGTGGAATACCAGGAATTTGTGGATAAATACACGAAATACCAAAAGGAGTTACAGGAGTATTTGAAACAATTCTTTGCTGTTTTTCTTTGTCTGCTACATCAAAAAATATGGACAATGCTTCGCCCAACGCCTCTGATTTTGGAGAAAGAATTTTAAAATTTCTTCCATACAAATATTGGCCAAAATAACCTTTATCTTCCTGCCATAAATATCTGTTGACACCATTTTTTATTTGGGCAGCAACATCGTTGTATTTTTTTACGTCATCCTGAAAACCGAGCACAGAAGCCATTTTAGCCAAAACAGCATTTGCCTCAAAATGCACTGCATTGGTGCCCAGGCATTCTGATTCATAAATATCGGCAGGCTGCATCCATATTGGATAAGTTTCTTCGCGCCAATCCAAAAAAGAAGATTCACCTTTCATCATTCCTGTTTCCGGATCGTTAATATTTTCAAGATCATCATCGATTGAATTTTTTATTACTTCATAAGCATATTTCAACCAATCTTTATCGCCGGTAACTTTATAAACTTCCCAGGCTGCAACCGCCCATATTTCCCGGTCAGTTGAAATTGGGTAAGCGCCGCCAGTGCCGGTGTCTTGTATAATTTTTCCATTCTTTACTTTCTTCTTCAAACTGATCATCGCTACTTTTGGCTGCAAAATTCCCATGGATAAAATAATGCTGTAACTGATATCGCGTGTCCAAACGCCCGCCCACTCTTTGCCTGTGCGAAACGTACTATCCGGTTCAATGGCATTTTCCATTTCTTCCAAAGCAAGATTATACAAAGCATCCGGCAAGACATCGGGAGAGCGATATTGTGGAAATGCGCTGATGTCTTTCGACAATTTCCATGAATTGGCTGTTTTGTTTTCTTCGGGATTTTGATTGAGTGTTAAAGTGATTTCATAAATGCCATCTTTATTATCATCAGTCATCTGAAGGTCTTTATGTGAATACAGATTATTAAAATCCCAGGTAAGTGGTGGAGTATTTCCGGCAACAAAAACACCTTTGAAATCTTCTTTGTAAATCTTCTTTCCATCAAAAGTTGTGTAAAAACCGTTTTCGTTAAAGGCTTTCAGCACGTCATTGAAATCTACACGAATAGTAAGTTTGGTATCTTTTTTTAAATATTCACCGGCAGTAACTTTTGTTGAATCCACAAACTGATCTCCGAATTTTATAACCGGCGTTTCATAATTTCCATTGCCTCCTGCGCAAATAATAGAATTATCTTTTCCCGGAGAAGCAGAATTATCAGCACCGTTGATGCTAAATTTAAATTTCACTTCAGGGCTTTTAAATTCATTCTCGGGGCTTACATAATTGGATACAATTTCAGTTCTTGAAATCGCTTTTGCAACATATGAATCCTGCACAACACTATCTCTGTAAACAGAAAATTCCTTCGATTGATAAATGATGTTATTATTGTTGGTAGTCGCGCTGTTCATGATATTACAGCCCGTAAGAATTATACCAACAATCATTATTGAGCAAATATTTTTATTCATTCGGGAAAATTTAAAAGATAATTTCTTATTTCTACATTACAATCACATTCCAATCTTGAAGGGAAGCCAATGTAAAAGTAATGCCGTTGGCAGATTGAATAAAGGAAATATTTTGTGAACTGGAAATTGATAGTTTCCGATTTTTGTTAAGCAAATGTTTCAACAGTAATTGGAATTAAGAACCGATATGAAAATTAAAGTGTTCTTTTGAGGCATAAAAATTTCAGTGCATGAATGAATCAGGTCGTACCTTAATTCCACATTGTGCCATCAAGTCCAAAAACAATTCCAAGCCAAAGCACCATAATAAATACCACAACGCCTAACACAACGGCCATTGTTTTATTGACCGCCCGTTTGGAACCCATGTAGTTCATAAAATGAAAAAACAAGCCGCCCATGGCGCCTGCCACCGGTTCAACAATTAAAGGCCTCACTCTCCAAAACCTTCCCCATTCTGCTTTAGGCTTGTCAACTTCAAATACAAACAGTGAAATAATTATTAAGCCGATAACCGCCCCTATTAAAATAGATTTAACCGGCGAAAACCGCTTCTGTGGCCGTTCTATGTTATTTTTCTCTTTCATGAGAATTGATTTCCAAAATAAGAAAGCTCTTTATAACCAACACGATTTTCTCAATTTCAATTTTAAACTCCAGGTGAAAAGCACATAAAGAATCACTTTTCTTTAGCAATATTAAAAATGAAATTCAAAACATATCAGAAATTTTTCATCAGCCGGCAAACAAATAATGGTGTTTTTTATTTATTTTAATTTCATCAACTGTTGAATCGTGTCAGAAGTTCTTTGTTCCATAATAATTTCATCGTTTG
>JBQCFI010000224.1:0-3738 GCA_051959325.1 Ginsengibacter sp.
TTCAAAATTTTTATGGAAAAAATAATACCTCAGTGGTTTTGCGTGCTTCAGATGGTTAGATACAAATTTTACATAAGTAAGAATTGTCCTTGAAAAAGCGTTTATTGCTATAAAAGCCAATCAAGGTTTCCAAATTTTACAGAAACTGGATTATAAATATTATGCAAATAGACCTCATCGCGGGCGCACGCCCCAATTTTATGAAAATTGCTCCCATCATTGAAGCAATAGAAAAAGCAAAAAATGACGGGAAAAATATAAACTATCGCCTCGTTCATACAGGCCAGCACTACGACAAAAAAATGAGTGGTAATTTTTTTGAGGAGCTGGGGATTCCCGAGCCGCATATCAACTTGGAAGCCGGTAGTGGTACACAAGCTGAACAAACTGCCACCATTATGGTACGTTATGAAAAAGCGTTGATGGAAAATCGTCCGGACATGGTGATGGTGGTCGGGGATGTTACATCCACCATGGCTTGTTCTATTACTGCTAAAAAGCTGAATAATATTAAAGTAGCGCACGTGGAGGGGGGAATCCGTTCAGGCGATCTCAGAATGCCGGAAGAAATTAACCGGATGGTTACCGATGCGATCACAGATTATTTTTTTACGACTTCTGAGACGGCTAATGAAAATTTACGGAAATCCGGTGTAGAAAATAACCGGATTTTTTTTGTGGGTAACACCATGATTGATACCTTATTAAAAAACCGGTCGAAGTTTATAAAACCTCCCATTTGGGATACCTTGAAATTAGCGTCCGGAAAATATATTGTAATGACTTTGCACCGTCCGGCTAATGTAGATGAAGAAAGCAAATTGAAGGATTTGATGCAGGAAATTATTGATAACAGCGATGGGCTTCCACTTGTTTTTCCTGTGCATCCCAGAACGGCAAAGATCCTGGAACATCTCGAAATTAAAGATGAAAAATTACATACCATCGAACCTTTGGGTTACCTGGAGTTCAATTACTTAGTAGAACACGCAAAAGCTGTCATCACAGATTCAGGCGGAATTACCGAAGAAACAACCGTTATAGGAATTCCGTGTATGACTTTAAGAGATAATACCGAAAGACCTGAAACGATTACAATCGGAACAAATGAGTTGCTTGGAACAAATCCAAAAGCCATTAGGCCTGCTATGAAAAAATTATTTTCAGGTGAATGGAAGAAAGGCGAAATACCGGAGCTTTGGGATGGAAAAACTTCCGAAAGAATTATTGAAAGTTTATTAGCACTTTATAATTCTGCATAGCTTCTTACGCTTTCGAATTACATCAATTTCTTGTTCATTTACTGCAATTGTAATGAGTAATTTTGTTTACTATCATGTAACATTACGGCACCATTAATCCTTATTTTAATCTTAAGTCTACTGTTCCGCGATTGTAAAATTATATTTTTCTGTACTTTCCTCCATTACTCATAATAACTGATCAGTTCATAATGCACTGTATTGATAAACGTTACCTTTTGAAAAATGAAGGTTACCTCTATTTTTACAAAAAGGCTGTAGGATTGTACTTTATTTTAGAAACATTTACTGCCAAATTGAATCTGACTTTTTTGTTGCTCTAGTGAACGACTTTTCTTTTCAAAGATGTAAAACGCGAATTTGTTTAATTAAAAAAGTAAGGACTTAATTTTTTATGAAAATATTTTCACAAAAAATAATATACTTGGCACAATATTTTAGTGTTTTATGGTTCTATTCCTTATACTCTTTAACTTTCGCATTTAAAAGCCGTACATGAAAAAGATATTTCTAGCTCTTTCAATCTGTTTGATAAGCCAGGTGCTAGTGGCGCAAGTCGGGCAGGGCATTCATCTGAACTTTTTTTTCGGTATGTCGAACTATAGCGGTGATCTGCAGGAAAAGAGGTTCACTTTTAGCCAATCACATTTGGCGGGAGGGGTGGGATTATCTTTTGATGTAGCAAAGCAGTTTTCAATCAGAACTGCTATTAAAATAGGAAAAGTATCTGCAGATGACGCCAAAGGAAGAAATGCAGCGAGAAATTTGAATTTTTCCACCAATATTGCAGAGTTTGCTTTAGATGGGCAATACTTTTTTAAACCGCTCGGAGAACATCCGCTGACTCCTTATATTTTTCTCGGCCTTGCAGTGTATCATTTCAATCCTTACACTTTTGACACTACCGGTAAAAAATATTTCCTGCATCCGTTGGGCACAGAAGGTGAAGGTTATGTGCCAGGAAGAAAAGAATATAAACTGACTGAGTTGGCCATTCCGATGGGAGCAGGTGTAAAATTATCGATGACAGAAAATCTGAATGTGGGTTTTGAAATCGGAATCAGAAGGTTGTTTACGGATTACCTGGATGATGTAAGCAGTACTTATGTGGATCCAAATGCAATATTGACAAATCGGGGAGCAAAGGCATTGGAACTTGCTTACCGGGGTGGAGAAGTAAAGGGAGGTTCAGATACCTATCCAACAGGCAAGGTCCGTGGCAATCCTATCTATAAAGATTGGTATTATTTCACCGGCCTCACTTTGTCCTATAAACTCCGCAATGATCTATTTAATAAATCAGATGATGGGGCGCGCAAAAGAAAAAAAGGAAAACTCAGACAATGGGATTGCCCGGGACGGGTGTTGTAAAAATGTCATCAAAAGGATTACAAATTCGTAACTCTTCGAAAATAAAATATACATCGAGTTTGGATTGCCGAAGCGGCTTTAACTCTCGCGTTCATGGTTACTGTACACGATCCTTAAAATTTAAGCTCTAATAAAAAATCTTTCTCAATAAATGAATTCTAAAATATGGCTTTCTTCGCCTCACATGGGCGGCAGGGAACGTGATTTTGTAACTGAAGCTTTTGATAGCAACTGGGTTGCGCCTTTAGGTCCGAATGTAAATGGCTTGGAAAAAGATATTGCCACTTACCTGGACGATCATACCAAGGTTGCGGCCCTTAGTGCCGGTACTGCTGCATTACATTTGGCTCTTATTTTATCCGGAGTCGGAGCAGGTGATGAAGTGATCTGCCAGAGTATGACCTTTTCTGCTTCTGCAAACCCGATTCGTTATCAAAATGCAATACCGGTTTTTATCGACAGTGAAAAAGATACGTGGAATATGGCTCCGGAAATTATGGAAGAAGCGATTGAAGACCGGATAGCTAAAGGCAAAAAACCGAAAGCTATTATTCCTGTTCATTTATATGGAATGCCTGCAAAGATGAATGCTATAATGTCCATTGCAGAAAAATATGAGGTCCCTGTAATTGAAGATGCGGCAGAAGCTTTGGGATCTTCTATCAACGGAAAAAAATGCGGCACTTTTGGTGCAATGGCGGTTCTTTCTTTTAATGGCAATAAAATCATTACCACATCCGGTGGAGGAGCGTTGGTTTCTGAAAATGAGGCATTCATTAAAAAAGCGACCTTCCTGGCCACACAGGCGCGCGATCCTGCTCCACATTATCAACAGTCTCATATTGGGTACAATTACCGCATGAGTAATATTTCTGCCGGTATCGGTCGGGGACAAATGGAAGTAGTGCCTGAAAGAATTGAGCAAAGACGAAAAAATTTTTCATTCTATCAGAAAGAATTGACACCTTTTGCAGGGATCAGCCTTGTCAACGAACCTGAAGGTTTTTTCAGCAACCGCTGGCTTACTACCATTTTAGTTGATCCGGAGAAAACAAACGGTGTAACAAGAGAAGATATTCGTCTTGCGTTGGAAAAAGAAAACATA
>JBQCFI010000225.1:0-6471 GCA_051959325.1 Ginsengibacter sp.
AAAACCGGGAGTGTACGTCCAACCATTTGTGATATAGATATTTCCGGAATTGAAGACACTTTAGACGCAACTGTAATAGGAATCCCTATGGAGCCAAAAGCAACCGGAGCGGTATTGGCTATGAGACAAATGCCTGCAGCATAAAGTGGATTAAATCCAAGTCCTACAAGCATTGCAGCAGTTATCGCTACCGGCGCTCCAAAACCAGCTGTCCCTTCTAAAAAAGAACCAAATGAAAATGCAATAAGTAACGCCTGTAATCTTCTATCTGATGTAATTGATGCCATAAAATGTTTCATGACTTCAAATTGCCCGCTTTCAACCGTGATATTAAATAAAAAAAGTGCGGCTATAATAAGCCAACAAATGGGAAATAATCCATAAAGAATCCCACTGGAAGTTGACAGGATCGCCAAACTTATTGGCATCCTGTAAATTGCAATAGCGATAACTAAAGCAATACCGGTCCCTATTAAACTGGCTTTGTATCCTTTCATTTTCTTTAGTAACAAAGCCCAAAAAATAAATAAAACAGGGAGAATTGCAATTGTTATTGATAACCAAAGATGATTAAAAGGATCATTGATTTGTGTCCAATGCATAAGCCAAGCCGGTTTATAAAATCAGGTTATTAAAATATAGATGGCAGTTCAATAATCCTCGAATTTATACCTTAAAGGCTACAATTTAATAAGTTGACTTTAATTTTATACCCTTTAGGGTACACGTTAAGGTTTTCAGCGCCAGGTAGACGTTTAGGGTATTACTAAATAATCTCTCTCTACTTGTTTTCTACATTCAAATTATTTTTCTCATGATTCATTCCAGAAAGTTCGCTTCCAGCCTCTGAATTGCCTATGAAATTCCATAAAGCCGCTTTACTATTTATTCCCTTGCTTCATGGTCTATATCGGCTGAAAAGAGCAATGGTTCCATAATTAAATTTTAAAACTTTAAAAGATTTAAGTGGTAAAAGAGACAGTGATTGATCATCCAAATTGATGTAAAGTAGCAGAAGTGGAACTTATTCAGAAAACAAAAATAAAAGCTTCAGAAAGGCCGCATATTAGTTGCTACCGGGATTCTTTTAATATCCTGAGACACACCTGGACGATAACAAAATTAACATACAGAAGCAGTTTAAAGTCTTAGTTCGAAATCGTGCCAATAACCGTTATTAGAGTTTATAATGCTCCTTCAGATGGAATGACAGAAACAAAGTTGATGCAAGATTAATATTAGCATTACCAATAAAATCTTTATCGGTTTCGAAAATACTTTCACGTAGTCATCCAAACGAAAATTCAAAGCCAGGTGTAGCAGATGAAGAACTTACTGGAAAAATAAGAAAGGCTTGTAGTTATCACGCCATCAAATACTTGATCAAGTGATTGTAATCAAGCGAAGGATATTAATCGAGGTCTTTTTGATCAGGTGAAAAAGAACCATTTTCATTTTCGAGAAGTTTGATATGGTGGATTAAAAATTTTTATAGTTGCTTATACTAGTCAATTTAGGTATTCGAATCCAGTCATCCCGACAAAAAAGGGAATCAGAACTTATCAATCCTTAAATCTTATTGATTTTCAAGGATTTTTTTTGACTTCAGTCAAATAAAATCAAACATCAATATTTGAGTGATTGGCAAATAATGCCTTTTGCGGCCTGCCCTTTAAATGGTTGTGCCAAAATGCAAGTGTAAATCTATTCCATTTCAATCATTGCTTTTATAACACCATTTTGTGGGTTTAAGAAACTTTCAAATTCATCTTTTACATCTTTGAATAAAACACGGTGTGTGATATAAGTGGCCGGATTTACTTCTTTCATTTTCATTGAATGCATGACATGTTCAAAGTCGGTTCTGGTGGCATTGCGACTACACATTAATGTTCCTTCCTTTTTATGAAACTCAGGATGGCTAAAAGTAATATTACCCTTCTGAAGCCCGATTAACACATAACGTCCTCCGTGAGCCATATATTGAAAAGCGTTATTGATCGCTTGTAAATTTCCGGTAGCGTCTATAACAACTGTGGGCAAGTCTCCGTTTGTAATACTTAGTAATTCCTGTGTTATGTTAGATGCAAACACATTTATAGTATTTTCAACCTTAAGTTTGTTTCTGCAAAACTGTAATCGTTTTTCGTTAATATCCAGTACGGTAACTTGTGCTCCTGCAATCCTTGCAAACTCGATCGGTCCCAACCCAATTGGCCCTGCCCCAATTACTAACACATGTTCACCTTCCTGTATCTGAGCCCTCCTGACACCATGCGCCCCTATTGCCAACGGTTCCACCAATGCCAATTCATCAAAACTCAGTCCTTCCCCTTTAATAAGAGAGCGGGAGGGCACTGATAAATATTCTACCATTCCTCCATTTCGATGAACACCACAAACTTCTATATTGGTACAACAATTTGGTTTTCCCATTTCACAAGCAATGCAATGACCGCAATTAAAATAAGGGATAAAGGTTACTGCTTCGCCGCTTTCAAAACCCTGTGCGCCATCAATCTCTACTAGCTCTCCTGATAATTCATGGCCTAATATTCTTGGGTATTCAAAAAAAGGTTGTGTTCCTTCATAAGCATGAAGATCAGTTCCGCAAACTCCAATCCGCTTGATTTTTATGATTGAATTACCTTTTACAGATTCCGGTCTTTCCGCGGATGCATATTCAAATTGCCCGGGCTGAGTACAAACTAGTGTTTTCATTTTATTGTTTTGATTCACATGTATTATTTATTTTGAAAGTGGTCTTCAGCAATCATCTTATAATGACTTCACTAATTCCAAAGAAGTCACCTTAAATCCTTGCTTACTTTTTAGGAATTTCAATATCTACCGACCCCATCAACCCAGCCTCCAGAAGCGGTCTATTATTCAATCTGTAAGGCGCGTTCGTATGGGTAATTCTTTTATCTTCCGGAAGATAATCATCTCCAATCAATCTATTTCTCCAGGTATTGACCACTTCAATTGTAAGCTGATTTTCGCCTTGATGTACAGCTTTTGTAATATCCACCCGGAAAGGATCGGTCCACGCTATTCCGCAATTCACTCCATTGATCATTACTTCCCCTATATTCGCTACTTTCCCCAGATTCAGGTAAATTGGTTTGTTTTTTATTTTAGAAGTATCCCAAAAAAATGTATTGGTATAAGAAGCTGTTCCTGAATAATAGCGAATGGTCGAATCTGCCTGTTTGCTCCAATCGATCAATGTTTTAAAAATTACAGGATTTTTGGGACCACCAAGTTTAGCATCAAATCTTACAGTCCAAGGTCCTTCAATTTTTTGAACCTTCTTTGTTTCCATCCAGTTTTTACCATTGTTAGCGGATTGCTGGTTTGTCGACTTTTTCATTACAATAAAGACCGAACCGTTCTCAGCAAGTTGCACTGGTAACAATGTTCTTCCGTTTTTGAATTGCCATGTTTTTGCGGTCATCGTCTCACCGGTAACTGCATTCCACAATTCAGGCTCGCGTCCTTCCACCCGAAGTGATAAATTGACTTCTCTTTCTTTATCTTGTTGGTTCGATATAAAATAAATATCCAGACCTGGTGCAGCCCTATGTGTCCATGCAATTCCAGTTGCAGGTTTACCGGAAACATCGGTGGCAGTAAAATCTCTTTCTACTCCAAGGCCTTCAAATGAATTGGCTTCAAATGGCGCTTGCACTACCCTACCTTTACCCACTTTCCATGAAGTAAAACCAAATTTTTTGCTCTCTTCTTTATGATTCCAAATTGAATCGACAATTTCATTTATTTCTTCGTCTGCTGCTTTGTGATTATATAGACTGAGAGAATTGTGAGGTTTTTTGTCGACCAATAAAGTAGCGCCATCTTCTACCATCTCTTTTAATTTTCTTGCCACTTCAACCGACATCCATCCTGCATTTGGAGACATTTTCCTATCGCCGGGTATGACCACCAATTTATATTTTGCACCTCCTTTCAATTCTATATTGCCCTTACTTACTTTGGAAAAATGCAGTAGCGCATCTCTATTATAAGAATCGTAAGCATAACCGTTTAAAGGATTTACCCAATCTCCAGGATTAATAATATTTGCTGAATGAAAAACTCCTGGTGGTGATTCAGTGACAGGCTCGCCCAAATTAAGAAGTCGCTTTTTTTCTTTGTTTACTGTAGCTTTTCCAAAAATTCCCGGTAAAGTTGTTACCAGCCGATCAGGCAATATAGCCCGCCTGGGTATTTCTTCGCCGGTAAAAACAGCTATGTCAGTTAACGGCTTTCCTATTTGCAGCAAAAACTGGCAACGCCTTGCATAATCTACCCAGGCTTTACCTTGTTTCCACCAGGTTTGGTCTCTTTGAAAAAAAAGTCCGATGCCATCGAGCGTCATGCCTGGTTTTTTATCCAATGAGGGATTGTGCATAAAAACATGATAAACCAATCTATTGATTCCTAATGCATAATTCCTGTCCTGCAAAGTTTTCAACATTCCCGGATATTCATCCCACATTAGCCTTAACTCTGTAAATGCCTCTGCCTGAATGATAGGTTTTCCATAAATATGTCCTGCAGAAATTGCATCCAGCATATCATTAGGTTTATCATGTGTCGGGCTTCGCAACCAAAATTCGCCCATCGGAATATCAACAGCATTATAATGCAACATGCCGTCGCTTATCATGGTTGGAGCCACGCTTTCTGCTGTGAATGCACAGCCTTTTTTATGGGCAAAATTTGCAAGAGTGACATAAAAATTATCGTGTAAAAGCTCGACCATCGTTTCCCTCATATCGTGTAGAAACCGTTCAGAAACATCAGCGCTTTCGATCGGGACACCAGCCATTACAGGCAGGTAAGGATATGGATCATAGCCACGACGCTTTTTAAATTCTTCCCTGAAAACGGGCGACCAGTTCTGGCTTCCACATTCCCAGCTGTCCACATGAAATATTTTTAAAACACCGGATGCGATTGGTATTTTTTTAAATACTTCTCCAAACCAATTATCAAACTGTACTTTTATTGCAGCCGGATTAAATTTATCGCACTCCAATCCTTTTCCACCACCTCCTGTCTCATTTTTATGACCGGTTGATGTATGCCCCATTCGAATTATCGTCCAGTTTCCCGCGGGTACTTTCCATTTTAAATGACCGGTTGAATCCATAAATTTTGTTACATCCAGCATTTGATTTACAGGAACACAAGTTTTATCCGGAATTTGTCGTGCTGTTGTTCTTTTACTGATACGCCAAACTTCCCCGTTCTTGCCTTCATATTCATCAATTTTAGGTTCTGAGGAAAGTTCAATTCCGGTGATCTTTAAAACCGGTTTCCATTTGGCTGCATCCATGTCTTCTGCCCCAGGTTCGGATCCTCTTTTATTAAAAACAAAACGAAAAAAACGGGCTGTCGTAGCAGGAATTGCGTGTGTATAAGCGGCTTCCCAATCCTGCCAACCCGAGCGCGGAGGCACTAATCTTTGAAGAAATTGAAAATTTTTCCCATCATCACTTGTTTCAATAATCAAACGGTTAGATTGATAATTCGTTTTGCTGTGAATAACAACAGACCGGCAGGTGAAAGGTTTTGCAAAAGCATATTGTATCCAGCAACTATCGGTGCTGCTGAAGTTTTTTGTATTATTGGGATCGATCAAAAATTGCGCATTGGTTCCTGCTTTACTGGTAGTAACAATAGGAACTTCTGTAGTTGATGAAATCACTTTTCCAACAGGAGAAGGATATGCAAAAACCGCAATATCGCGGTAGTAATTTTCATTGGTTTCCGGAGTTGCTAATGTGTCATTGAAAAGTTTTCCTCCTTCTACCTGCTTTTCTGTCCACACGATTTTTTGCATCGACATCGCCGGAGTAATCCATGGTCCTCCGGCAAGCGCAAATCCATCACTTACATGCATGGCCAGTTTTATTCCCAGGCGCTTTGCTTCCGTAAAGGCATAGTTCACCATTCCCCACCATTCAGGAGTTAACTGTTCCACCGGTGGTTGCATATAAGCTGTATCCGCACCCTTTATTGTCATTAAATAGGCACCAGCAATTCCTGATTCTTTCATCGCTTCAAGGTCGGCGGTAATTCCTTCTTTGCTCACGCTTGCATGATACCAGTACCAAAAAACCCACGGAGCGGCAGGTTCAGGAGGAGATTGAAATTCCTTTTTGAGATTCAACAATGAGGTGGCGTTATCCTGCGCACAGCAAGTGAAATTTGCAATGCCAGATAAAAGAAAAACAAAAAGAAATATTTTTTTCATGATTTAAACAGTGCCAGTTCAAAGCTCCATAGTCAATTATTTAACGCGGAGGATCAATTCTAATCCAATTTTACAGGTGGAGGATGAATTTTCACTTTATAACCGATGAGGCCAAAAAAAAGAATCACGACAAAGCAAAGCAGCGGCACAATGTAGCCGGTCTGGATATTATCGCCATTGAGATCAATGACCGTTCCCATGATGTA
>JBQCFI010000226.1:0-6372 GCA_051959325.1 Ginsengibacter sp.
ATAATCCTGACACCAAGCCTATTTTTCCTGGAATCAATTCCTGGGCGTAAACAAGGATTGCGGAGAAGGCGGAAGACAAAATCAAGCCGATTGGAACCACTAAAACGATTGTCCAGAAAAGATTTGCATAAGGCAACATTAAGGCGAAAGGTGCCGTGCCAAGAATAGAAAACCAGATCACATATTTTCTTCCAAAACGATCGCCGAGAGGGCCTCCAATCAATGTGCCGGCTGCCACGGAAAACAGGAACACAAATAAATAGATCTGTGAAGTCTGGATTCCAACATGAAACTTATTGATCAGGTAAAAAGTAAAATAACTGGTAAGGCTGGCGAGATAAAAATATTTTGAAAAAATCAAAACGAGCAGAATTACCACAGAGAAGACCACTTTCTTTTTGGAAAAAGCAGGATGAAAAACAACGGATTTTTGTTTCTGCCTCGCCCTTATTTTTATCACAACTCCTTTGTACCAGTTTCCTACTTTTGTCAAAACAAAAATGGCCAATAATGCAATCAGCGAAAACCAGATAATGCTTGTTTGTCCATGCGGTACAATGATCCATGCTGCAAGCAAAGGACCGATCGAACTTCCTAAATTTCCGCCTAATTGAAAAATAGATTGCGCCAAACCTCTCTGATCGCCGGCAGCCGCATGTGCCATTCGCGACGATTCCGGATGAAAAATAGAAGATCCGATTCCAATCAAAGCCACTGACAAAAGAACCATATAAAAGTGATGGGACACAGATAAAACGATCAAACCAGACAAAGTAAATCCCATTCCTGTTGCCAGCGAATAAGGCTGCGGTTTTCTATCAGTATACAAGCCCACAAATGGCTGCAGCAATGATGCAGCCATTTGAAAAGTCAAGGTAATCAATCCGACCTGGGCAAAACTGAGTTGATAATTGGTTTTTAAAATCGGGTAAATCGCTGGTATTAAAGATTGAATAGTATCATTCAACAAATGAGAAAAACTGATGGCGAATAATATGGGATAAACGGTTCTTTCGAGTTTGTTTTCTAACGTGGCGGAAGGATTCATTTTCTATTTTAAAAAAGACTGCAAATTTACGCAACAACATAAGAATCAAAAATTGGATTTTGCAGCAGACAAACCTTTAACGCTGATTCCTGTTTACTGTTCTGTTAAATTGTAAAAACAATAAATGTCTCTGGCTTTTAAATTGCAGCGCTTTACTTCAAATGAAATGAAAAATTTCACTGGTTCAGATTCTTTATCCAAAGGTTTCATCACAAAATAACGTCAGATGTTTAATTAAAAAATTGTGCGTGAAGTGGAAAAATTACCACATATTTTAAAAGCTTTGGCAACTTCTTTAAAAAATGAAAACATTTCTGGATTCATTTTGATCAACCGTTTATTCCTGGCATTTTCGTTTGTTATTGCGTGTCTGTTGCCAGCTTCAATCCTTGCGCAAGACAGTTCTCTAACTAATTTGCCGGACAAATGGACCCTTCAAAATTGTTTTGATTATGCAGCAGAAAATAACCTTCAATTACAAACCCTTTCTTTGGATGTTGCCACGAGCAATCAAAATTTGTTACAATCAAAAGCAGCGGTTTATCCAAATTTATCGGCAAGTAGTACGCAATATTTAACCAATTCGAAAAACGCGAATCCTGTTGTCGGTGGCTTTCAAACACAAGCCAATTTTGCCAGCAATTACAGCCTTAATTCTTCTATGATCGTTTACGAGGGTGGTTATTTAAGAAATAACATTCAATCACAACAACTGTACGTGCAGGCTGCAAAGCTCAATGTAGCAGAAGCAAAAAATGATATAACGATCCAAATCACCCAGGCGTACCTGAATATTTTGATGGAAAAAGAAAATATCCTGGCGCTACAAAATATTGTTCAAACATCACAGGCGCAATACAATAATGGCAAGGTTCTTTTTGATGCAGGTAGTATCGCAAAAAAAGATCTGGTTCAATTGGAGGCAACTCTTGCAACCGATCAATATAATGTAGTGCTTGCTGAAAATCAGTTAAGACAAAATACTTTGACACTAAAACAAATCCTGCAGTTGCCTTCATCTTACAATTTGGAAGTTCAGGATTCAGTAAATGTTATGGTCCCAAACGCAGCTACCGATTTACAAACAGTAGAAGATAGCGCACTGCATAACCGTCCGGAGGTAAAAAACGGTGAAATCGCTTTGCAGCAGTCAAACCTGCAATTGAGGCAGGCTTATACCGCCAATAGTCCTACAATCTCTGCAGGAGGAACATTTGCAAGCGGTTATTCGGACGATCAGAATATCAAATACTTTGGCCAGCTGAACAATAATTTTTATCAAAGGATCGGGATCACTTTGGGCATTCCTATTTTTAATAACCGTATCACGAAAACAAATATTGAAAAATCAAAAATTGCGATCGACCAATCACAGATAGCACTGAAAAACACGAAACTGGTATTATCTCAACAAGTGGAACAGGCATTTATAAATGTTTCAAATTCGCAAGCACAATACAAAGCGGCGCAGGTTCAGTATACGGCAAATGAGGAAAATTACCGGATTGCTAATGAGCAATTAAACCTTGGAGCAGTAAACATGGTGGACTTTTTAGTTCAAAAAAATTCATTCATTCAGGCTCAGCAAAACCTGATTCAGGCAAAATATAATGTGATTATGAGTTATGGCATTTATGAATTTTATATGGGTAAACCAATAACATTATAAAGCAATAAAATGAAAAAAATTATCTGGATCATTGTAATTCTTATAATCGCCGCCGGTATTTATTTTTATTTTAAAAAACGAAATGCCGACAAGCCGGTCGCATTTGAAACGGAGCAAATGCACACCGGAAGCATATCGAACAGTGTCACAGCTACAGGCACGATCCAGCCGGTAGATACCGTTGCGGTTGGTGCGCAGGTTTCCGGCACGATTCAAAATATTTATGTCGATTTTAATTCCCCGGTAAAAAAAGGAGAGCTTCTGGCTTCACTCGACAAATCATTGCTCAATGACCAGGTCAACCAGGATAAAGCCAATCTTCAAAATGCACAGAGTAACTTACAGTTTCAGCAACAAAATTTTGATCGCCAAACGAAATTATTTAATGTAGGAGCGATCAGCAAAGCCGATTTTGAAACAGCGCAATCAACATATAACACAGCCAGAGCAGCAGTAAGCAGTGCCCGGGCTATTCTCGCCGCAGCACAAAGAAATCTTTCTTATACCAATATTTATTCGCCGATAAACGGAACCGTACTTTCCAGGAATGTGAGCGAAGGGCAAACAGTAGCTTCCAGTTTTAATACGCCTACACTTTTTTCAATTGCAAAAGATCTCTCTAAAATGCAGGTGCGCGCAGCAGTAGATGAAGCTGATATTGGTAATGTAAAAAAAGGACAGACTGTAACTTTCACCGTTGATGCTTTTCCAGATGATGTGTTTAAAGGAACCGTTCAGCAAGTAAGATTGCAACCGGTGGTAACAGCAAATGTGGTAACTTATGTAACCATTATCAATGCAGAAAATAATAACCTGAAACTGAAACCCGGAATGACCGCGAACATTACCATATATCTTCAGCAGGATAGCAATGCCAATTTAATTTCTGCTAAAGCCATCAGTTTCACACCCGATTCGTCAATGGCAAAACAATATAAAATTCTTAGAAATTCAGGTGATGATTCACCAAACAACGATTCTTCTTTTAAAAAATCAAATACCGATTTTCCCGCCAGGATCGAAAGGGTATGGATCTTAAAAGGAAATGAAATTATTGAAAGAAAAATCACGACCGGAATGAATGACAACATTTCTGTTCAGGTGTTATCGGGGTTGAATAAAGATGATGAAGTGATTGACGGAGTACAGGAAGGGACAACTATAAAAAAGGCTTCCGGTCAGGCCAGAAGCCCTTTCATGCCATCCAGAAGAAGGCAAACTCCGGGGAAAGGCACGGGTTCAGGCGGAAAAAGAAGTAACGGGTAGTTTCAAAATATTATTAATGACAAAAAAAATTGTTGAAATAGCAAATCTGAAACGCGAGTTTAAAATGGGCGAAGAGATAGTGCGAGCGCTTAAAGGAATTTCTTTTTCTGTCAATGAGGGAGAATTTGTAACGATCATGGGTGCAAGTGGCTCCGGCAAAACCACGCTGTTAAACATTTTAGGATGCCTGGATAAGCCGACCGAAGGCACATATTTACTGGATGACGTCAATATTGGAAAATTATCGAGAAACGAACTAGCAAAGATCAGGAACGAAAAAATAGGTTTTGTATTTCAATCTTATAATTTATTGGCACGTACTTCAGCAATTGAAAATGTGGAGCTTCCTTTGTTGTATAATCCTTCTGTGTCAAAAAGCGAGCGCGAAAAAAGAGCGCTTGCTTCTCTGGATGCGGTAAAATTATCAGACCGTAAGGATCATTTGCCTAATCAAATGTCGGGTGGACAGCAACAACGGGTGGCAATTGCAAGAGCCTTGATCAATCACCCTGTCATGATCCTTGCTGATGAAGCAACCGGTAATCTCGACACCAGAACTTCGTATGAAATAATGGCTTTGATACAGGAATTAAACGTGAACGGAAAAACCATTGTTTTTGTAACACATGAGCCGGATATCGCGTCATTCAGCAGCCGAACCATTACTTTGAGAGACGGCCGCATCATCCGTGACCTAAAGAATGAAAATATCCGGTCTGCAAAAAAAGCACTTGCTGAATTGCCAGTGAACGAGGATGTGGAAGGTTGGGGTTGAAGGTTCGGGTCTGAATGTTTAGATAGTTTAGACAGTTTAGATTGGTTTGAAGGTTAAGTTGGTTTTGTCGAAAAATATTACAAAATGAAACTGAGGAATCTTTTGCAAATAGCCATTAGGGCGTTGCAGCGAAATAAATTAAGAGCCTTGCTGACCATGCTTGGAATCATCATTGGTGTGGCAGCGGTAATTGCAATGGTTGCAATTGGACAAGGTTCTAAACAAAGCATCCAGGCTCAACTTTCCAGTATGGGATCTAATATGATCACCGTGCGGCCATATAGCAACGTAACTGTTGGTGGCGGCGCCCGTTTGGATCAAACAGGTTTACAAACACTTACATTAGATGACATAAAAGCCATAAAATCTGAATCAAAATATATCAGTGAGGTTTCCCCGGCAGTATCGGCGCGCGGGCAGGTGATCAATGGAAATAAAAACTGGCCGACGCAGATCATGGGAGTAAGCGCGGATTATCTCAGGATCCGAGACTGGCCTTTGAAAGAAGGTGTTTCGTTTAATAATGAAAATATTGCTGCCGCTGCAAAAGTTTGCCTCGTAGGACAAACGATTGTTGCCAACCTGTTTAATGCTGGTGAAGATCCGGTTGGTAAAATTATCCGTTTCAATAAAATACCTTTTACCATCATCGGTGTACTTGCTGCCAAAGGAGAAAATGCTTTTGGTTCTGACCAGGATGATATCATTCTGGCGCCTTATACAACCGTTCAGCAACGGATTCTTGCTATTCCTTACATTCAGAATATTTATGCCGCTTCCAGCAGCGAAAGCACTACTGATTCCGCTGTATCAGAGCTAACGAATATTCTTCGCAAATCGCATAAATTAAAACCGTCGGATGACGATGATTTTCTCATCCGTACGATGTCCGAATTGATCAATACTTTCAGTTCTACCAGTCAACTGCTGACGGTATTACTTACTGCAATTGCTGCTATTTCTTTAGTGATCGGAGGAATAGGAATTATGAATATCATGTACGTTTCTGTAACTGAAAGAACCAAAGAAATCGGATTAAGAATGTCTATCGGGGCACGGGGCATTGACATTTTGATGCAGTTTCTGATTGAAGCAATTGTCATCAGCATTATTGGCGGCATCATTGGTGTTTTGCTCGGAATCGGAGTGTCAAAGCTGATCAGTATTTTTTTAAAATGGCCTACACTTATTTCTGTTTCCTCTATTATCATATCCTTTGCCGTTTGCGGAATTACCGGAATATTCTTTGGTTATTATCCGGCAGTAAAAGCTTCCAGGTTAGATCCTATTGAAGCGTTGCATTATGAATGATTTTGTCGTTCAAGGTCGAACGTTTAACGTTGAAGGTTGAATTCAGCGAACAAATAAATAATTCCAATTCGTATTTTTCTTTGAAAATTAGCGACCATTTATCGCTTCCTTTGGCAAGTTAATTGTGGCTTTTTAGAAAAATTAAGCTACGATGAATCTGCTATATAATTCCAAAGACCTGGACCGGCTACTGGAAGATATCGGCAACCGGTCGATTGTAATGCTCGGTGAGGCATCACATGGAACGCATGAGTTTTACACCTGGCGGGCACAAATTTCCAAAAGGTTAATAGAAGAAAAAGG
>JBQCFI010000227.1:0-17612 GCA_051959325.1 Ginsengibacter sp.
AAAGTGTATTCTTATTTTTTCTTTTTTTCCAAAAAAGTAAGATTTTTTTTCTTAAAAAATACCGCTGAACATTGAATGTAACCATTTGACCTTCTATCGGCTAACACATTAAAATAATATCATATACTAACTTTAATGTCAGTTTGTTGTCATTTTCTCGCGTATTTTGATGCAGCGTTTCACTATATTCGTCTGTCTAAAGTTAACTAGACGCAAAAAAATCATAGAACTGTCAAAACTTTTGCTTTTATAAAACCAAAAAATTTTATTAATTAAAAACAAAAACACATGAGAAGATTTCTAACAATCTTTGCAGTGCTGATGCTATTTGCAGGATCAGCATTCTCGCAAGGAAAAACTGTCACAGGAACAGTAACTGATGAATCCGGCGGAGCAATACCATTTGCAACCGTAACAGAAAGCGGAACAAAAAATGCAACCACAGCCGATGCAAACGGCCAATTTTCTTTTAACCTCAAAGGCTCCGGTAATTTGGTAATAAGTGCTGTTGGTTACAATTCGACGGTGGTTATTCCTGTTAACGGGCACGCTACAGCCACACTTTCCCGCAGTACTACTGAACTTTCCGCGGTAACGGTAACGACTGCATTGGGAATTCAACGCAGAGTTGCTACACTTCCTTATGCTGCCCAACAGATCGACCCTTCAAAGGTGGCTGTTCCCGGAAAATCAGACATAAATGGGGCTTTGGCCGGAAACATTGCCGGTGTGCAAATTCCAGCTCCTGCAGGGGCAAAATTGGGGTTCGCTTCTGCTATCAGAATCAGGGGAGCAGGATCATTAACGGATAAAAATCCATTGTATGTTGTGGATGGTACGCCCGTAAATGTTATCGATTTAAATATGGATGACGTTCAAAGCGTTACTGTATTGAAAGGACCCAATGCTACCGCGCTATACGGTCAGAGAGCGGACGCCGGAGTAGTAGAAATTGTTACAAAAAAAGGACGTCGGGCAAGTGGTATTGGCATTGAATTGAACTCCACTACTACAATTGATAAAGCAAGCACTATTCCTCATTTTCAGAATAGATATGGTGGCGGCGACACCGGTGGTGAATGGCTGACCTATCACTGGAGTGAAAATAACCCGGTAGAATGGAAAGCCTTTGATGGTATGAGATATCATGATAATACCGACGATAGTAGCTGGGGACCGGCTTTCGACGGCGGCGATTATATTCCATGGTATGCCTGGTATCCTGGAAGCAAATATTCTTTTAAAACAGCCAAATGGGACGCACAACCCAATAACGTAAAAGACTTTTTTAAGACCGGTAGCACTTATAATAACAATATTGCCTTAAGCAAAGCCGGTGAAAGTTTTTCAACCAGGTTTTCTTATACAAACCTGTATCAAAACGGTATTTTGCCAAATACAAATCTGCAGAGGAATTACCTTTCATCTCAAAGCACTGTTGATTTAAGTTCACATTTTACCGCAGGAGCAAATGTGTTTTATACCAATGAAAAAGTAAAAGGAGAATTTGATGATCAATACAGCAACCCATCCAGCGGTAACTTCAGCCAATGGTTCCATCGGGATTTGGATATGGGGATATTGAAAGAATTGCAGGATTTTAAAACACCGTTAGGAGCAGTTGCAAGTTGGAACCATGCTAATCCCAACGCGAATACCACCTTTAATACAAATGGTTTTAATAAAGCCAATTATTGGTTTAACCCATATTTCTACTTCAATAATATTGATAACGTAAATAACAGGGACCGCCTTTTTGGGGATGTTAATCTTACTTATAAATATGATAGCCATTTTAAAGTGGCAGCATTTTTCAGGCGTAACCAGGTTACCAATAATTGGGAGAATAAACGTCCTTATATAATGGAGTTCAGTGGTATCCAGGTTGGTCAGCCAGTATATAAAAACTCTTATGCAACAGGGCAAACTTTCTCGAGTGAAACCAATTTCGAAGGATTGGCCAGTTACAATAATCATTTTGGAGATTTCAGTGTTGACCTGAATGCAGGTGGAAATATCCGGAAGAACTTTTATCGGGATGTACGTAATTCTACCAATGGAGGATTGGTGGTGCCTGATCTGTACACCATTTCTAACAGTAAATCCCCTTCATCATTTTCGAATTATCGCGAATATAAAACTGTAAGAAGTGTTTATGGACGCGGTAATATAGGCTATAAGGATTTTGCTTTCCTTGATTTTTCAGGTAGAAATGACTGGAGTTCCGCATTACCGGCTGATAAGAATTCTTATTTCTATCCTTCTGTTGGTGCGAGCATTTTATTCAGCAAGTTAATTACCAATTTCCCTGCATTGTCTTATGGAAAAATCCGTGGTGGCTGGGCACAAGTGGGATCAGATCTTAACCCTTATGGGCTTGATCTGCTATATGCGGTAAACCCGCTTACTTACGGAACGAACATTCTTATGGATGTGCCAAACACATTACCCAATGCTGCAATTATGCCGGCCCTGTCTTCTTCTTACGAAGCCGGCGTTGATTTGAAATTCTTTAATAACAGAGCTGGTATCAGCTTTACGTACTATAAAGAAAACAAAATCAATGAGATTCTGAATGTTGATATTACTTCCTCAAGTGGATTTACGAAGAAAACGATCAATGCCGGAAAACTTGAACGTAACGGATTTGAAATAACTTTAGAAGGATCACCGGTTCAAACACGTGATTTCGTGTGGAATAGTAGTTTCAACTTTGCTAAAAATACATCGAAAGTAATTGAACTCACTCCAGATATTCATACTTTGGTGTATAGCACCGCGATAGATGGTACGGGTGCTTTTGGATTTGCAACAATTGTAAATAAAGATAGCGGTGCTACCTGGGGGCAATTAAGAGGAACTGGAATCAAAAAGAATGCAAATGGAGTTCCGATCTTAAACGCAGATGGTACTTATCAACCTGTTCTTAATGATTATTTTGGATCAGTACTTCCCGATTTTACTGGTGGCTTTTTCAACAGCTTCTCGTATAAAAATCTAAGCCTTGCTATTGGTATTGATTTCCAAAAAGGTGGCAAATTCTTCTCTCTGTCGGAAATGTGGGGAAATTTTTCAGGACTTTACAAAGAAACAGCCGAATTGAATGATAAAGGAAAGAATGTCAGGGATCCGGTTGCTGATGGGGGTGGTGTACATGTAAAAGGTGTTGATAAAGATAATAAGCCGGTCGACATGTATGTGGAAGGCTATGACTATTTTCACCAGTTTTACTTCTCAAATAAAATTGCAGAACCATACATTCATGATGCAAGCTATATCAAATTGAGATCAATCAGTTTCGGTTACGATCTGCCTGTGAAAAAGATTTTCAGGGGAGATAATAACCCTATTCAAAAGATAACAGTTTCTTTGGTCGGACAAAATTTATGGCTGCTTGCGCGGGCAAAAGATAATACAAACTGGGATCCTTCTGAATTAGGAAATAAATACGGAGAGAATGGGGGATTGCCAAGTACCCGTAGTTATGGTTTCAGCATTAAATTAGGATTTTAAAATTAAAAATTACGAAAAATGAAATACTTAAAATATAAAATCACGGGAATATTCCTTGCATTTGTACTTTTAATAGCGGGTTGCAAAAAAGCCGGTGATTTTGGTAACACCAACGTTAGCCCAAACTCTGCTACTGTTCCGCTTCCATCTGCGCTTCTGACAGATGCAATCTATCGAACATCATCTGCCCTGGCAAGCAGCCGCTCTTTTCAAACAAATCCAACTTTATATGTTCAATGGCTTATGCAGACTCAATATCCGGATGAGGCGCAATATGCGATGGCACAGATAGACTGGGCAACATTTTATGTAAATCCTTTAGAAGATTTGCAAAAAATAATTCAATACAATAGGGATGAAAAGACAAAAGTGTATGCTGCCAATAGTGGTTCAAATGCAAATCAAATAGCCGTTGCCAGGATTTACAAAGCGTATCTTTTTGCGATGGTTTCTGATATGTATGGTGATATACCTTATACAGATGCTTTACAGGGACAAGTAGCGGCCTCTTATACGCCACAGGATTCCATTTACAAAGATATCATCAAAGAACTCACCGAAGCCATTGCTCAGTTTGATGGGGGTGCAGCTGTTAAGGGTGATATCCTGCTAAATGGAAGCGCCGCCCGTTGGAAAAAGTTTGCAAATTCACTGAGAATGACTTTGAGCTTAAGACTCTCTAAAGTCTACCCCGGTGCGTCTGATTATGCAGCTACCGAATTTAAAAGAGCCTTGAATGATCCGGCTGGATTCGTAGACAATAATTCGGATAATGTAGTTTATAACTACCTTTCTGATGATACTTATAGAAATCCATGGAATGCCCAGTTTGACGGCCGCGCAGACTATGCGCCAAGCCAGACATTTGTTGACACTTTAATGTCTTATGATGATCCAAGAACAGCGGTATATTTTACAAAAAATGGTAGTGGTTCATATTCCGGTATCCCTTATGGCCTGAAGCGCGATGATTTGCTTACATGGGAAAATGCACATCCAAACTGGTCGTTAATGGGTGATGCCACAAAATCGCGCACCGCTCCAGGACAAATTATTACTGCTGCTCAAATGAAATTTACCAGAGCCGAAGCGGCACAACTTGGCTGGACCAGCGAAAATGCTCAGACACTTTATAATGATGGAATTAAAGCATCATGGCAACAATGGGGTGTATATGATGATGCGAAATATGCCGCATATATTTCAAATCCATTAACGGCCTTTTCTTCTGATCCAATCAGGGAAATAAACACACAGAAATGGATTGCTTTGTACCCCAATCAACAATTTGAAGCATGGTCTGAGTGGAGAAGAACCGGGTATCCAAAATTAATCCCCGCTGTTAATGCTGTAAATCAAAGTAAACAAATTCCAAGGCGTTATCAATACCCCGCGAATGAACCTACTTTAAATGGCGTCAATTATAAAGCTGCTGTATCTAAACTTTCTGCAGGAGACACAGACAATTCAAGGGTTTGGTGGGATAAGCCTTAATTGATTGAATTGTTAGTTCAATTTTTTAGGCAACGCGTAAAAGCGTTGCCTTTTTTGTATTATTGTTTAAGGTTTAGATAAGACGAGCAAAATGCGAGCGCTTAATTTTTGGATTTTGCCATTACCATTTCTTTTCGTACTTTTAGCTGTCAATGCAAAAAGTACAATACATAAAAGATTTCTCTTTTAACAGCGCCGGATTTTCTGCCGCTATAGGGGATTGTACTGCTTTTCATACAGAATATCGCTCCGATATTCTTTCAATATCAAGGTATAAAGTCTTAGAACCTTTTGCCCCGTATCATTTTGTTAAGTTACGGGGTTAATTACATCTTTTTTTGATTTCGTCAATCTTGTAATTTCCTTACCTCAAAAGAGGCCTTAATCATTTTAACTTATTTTTTTACTTACGAAATATCTGGAAAAATTTTTCTAATAATAATACACTATAAAAAACAAATAAAATTATGTCAACAGCAACACTTAAAGAAACAGCAACACTTAAAGAAACAGCAACACCGGTTATACTTTTAAAAAACGATTTTGAGATTTTAAATGGTTTTGTAAAAAACATTCAGGGAATGCAGGTAAATGAAAAAGAGAATTTCAGCAAATTGTATGAAGAATTAAAAAAAGCGCAGATAGTAGATGCCGAAAATTTTCCCGGTGACATTGTGCGGCTCAATTCTACTGTTGTGATTAAAGATTTAAAAACAAAACGGGATATGACGCTTACGATCGTGCTGCCTCAAAAAGCAGATATCAAGCAGAAAAAAGTATCTGTTTTGGCACCAATTGGCACTGCGCTTATAGGCTTCAGAAAAGGTCAAACCGTAAGCTGGCAGGTTCCATCCGGTAAAAAAGATTTTATGATCATGGAAGTAAGCAATGAACTGCTTCCAGAGAAATAAACGGTGAAAAATTATCTGAATCAAACTGCATATTAAGGCTAACGGACATATCAGCAATATCTTTTTACAATGCATTTTCAAACAAAAAGGTATTGCTGATATATTCCTTCCATTTTTTAATGAAATGAGCGATGATCTTTATAAATTGATGCGCTTATCAAGAATGGCCTACTATTGGCAAAAGAGTATCAACATTTTTAGCCGCACTGCGTTATTGCCCATTACCCGGTAAGCAAAGGAATAACGGCAATTCTTGTTTTACCATTAATCCATTCTGTTTAATAAATATTAAAAGATAAAAGTAGCTTTACAACAAATTTCACTTCCTAAGTTTCAAATATTTTTTGTGAAGAAAGGATTTTTTTTTACCGTAACCTTTTTTATCGCCCTCGCATCTTTTGCCCAAAAAAAACATACCATCAGCGGTATCGTTACAGACGCGAACACAGGTGAAACTTTACTTGGAGCAAACATTATTTTGCTGGAAAATCATAGCATGGGCGTTTTGAGCAATTCTTATGGTTTTTACTCTATTACTGCTCCGGAAAGCACTTATACTCTTGTTGCAAGTTATACTGGATATGTAAATGATACGGTGAGAGTTTCTTTAATAAAAGATCAAATGCTGCCTCTTGGGCTGAAGCCTGAAACGAAACAATTAGAAGAGGTAGTTATTACCGGAAGAAGAAGTGATAATATTACCAGCACCTTACCTGGAATGCAAAAAGTATCGATGGAAGAAATAAAAAATGTTCCGGTATTATTTGGTGAAAAAGATATTTTAAAAACGATCCAGTTGCTGCCGGGAATAAAATCAGCCGGTGAAGGTTCCTCAGGTTTTTTTGTACGCGGTGGTAGTGCAGATCAGAATCTCATTTTGTTGGATGAAGCAACGGTTTACAATGCTTCTCACCTCCTTGGATTTTTTTCCACTTTCAATTCTGATGCTATAAAAGATGTAACGATTTATAAAGGAGACATGCCGGCCCAATACGGTGGCCGTTTGTCTTCATTACTGGATATAAAAATGGATGACGGAAATAACAAAGATTATAAAGTGAGCGGAGGGATTGGCTTGATATCTTCAAGATTAAATATAGAAGGGCCGATTGTAAAAGACAAAGGTTCCTTTATGATCAGCGCACGAAGGACTTATGCGGACCTTTTTTTGAAACTGTCAAAAGATAGTGATGTCAATAAAAGCATTCTTTATTTTTACGACATTAATGCAAAGGCCAATTACCAGTTTGGTGAAAAAAATAAAGTATTCTTATCAGGCTATTTTGGAAAAGATGATCTTGGTTACAGCAACCAGTTTGGAATCAGGTGGGGCAATACCACTGCTACTCTTCGATGGAATCATATTTTCAGCAGCAAATTATTTTCAAATACGTCATTTATTTATAGCAATTACGATTATAACATAAGCATCAACCAGACTACCAACAATCTTTCTGTGCTTTCTAAAATAAAAGACCTTACGCTGAAAGAAGATTTGCAATATTTTGCAGGAAGCAAAAACAAGGTGAATTTCGGTTTCAACTTAACCCATCATACTTTTACACCTGGTGAATTTAAAACTTCCATTACTTCAAGTTATAATCCACTTACACTCCAGGATAAATATGCTTTTGACGGCGCTCTTTATCTTGCCGATGAATGGCGGGTTTCGAACAGTTTGAAATTTAATGGCGGACTACGGCTTTCTGCTTTTGGATTGGTAGGGCCCGGAGATTTTTATTCTTACGACAACAATGGAAATATCACCGATACCGCTCATTATTCATCCGGAAAAATTGCAAAATCTTATCTTAATCTTCAACCGCGTTTGGCTGCTACTTATGAATTAAACGCGTTTAGTTCGGTAAAAGCTTCTTATTCACGAAACGTGCAAAACCTTCATTTACTTTCTAATACGACCGGCAGCAATCCAACTGATGTTTGGATCCCAAGCAGCAACAATGTAAAGCCTGAAATATCTGAGCAGTTTTCAACAGGATATTACCACAATACTGTGAACAATAAATACGAGTTTTCGATAGAGCTTTATTACAAAAATTTGCAAAACCAGATCGATTACAAAAATGGGGCAGTGCTTGTGGCCAATCAAACAGTGGAATCGCAATTGGTTTATGGAATAGGAAGAGCTTATGGTTTAGAACTTTATGCAAAGAAGAAATATGGGAAACTGAGCGGCTGGATTAGTTATACTTTATCGCGCACCGAAAGAAAAATCGATGGAATAAATAATGATTCATGGTATCCGGCAAACCAGGATCAAACGCATAATGCAGCGGTTGTTGCTATTTATACTATCGGAAAAAAATGGACGATTTCCGGCGATTTCGTGTATAATACCGGCAATGCTGTTTCATGGCCATCAGGGAAGTACGAGGTAAACGGTAATACCGTTTTCTATTATACTGAAAGAAACGGATACCGGATGCCTTCATACAACCGCATGGATCTGAGCGCAACTTTGCTGTCAAAAAAAACAGCAAAGTTTGAAGGAAGCTGGACTTTTTCGGTTTATAATGCTTATGGCAGAGAAAATCCTTATTTTATTCAGTTTCAGGACGATCCGGCAAATCCGCAAAAAACACAGGCAGTTCAATATTCCTTATTCAGATGGGTACCTTCTATCACGTACAATTTTAAATTTTAAAAAAAGTCATGCAACTTTTAAAAATAAAAAGCTTAGCGTCTGTGTTTTTATTTATCAGTGCATTTATTGGTTGCAAAAAAGTGATAGATGTGAAGCTGAAAAATTCAGATGGGCAAATAGTAATTACCGGCGAAATTAATAACAGACCGGGACCTTATACCGTAACGATTTCCAAAACAGTAAATTTTACTTCTGATAATGATTTCCCGCGTGTTTCAGGTGCGTTTGTTAGAATAGCGGGAAATGGAGTAACAGACACTTTAAAAGAAACGAATGCAGGAACTTATGTAACTCATACAATTAACGGTAAAATGGGAGAAACGTACAAATTGTTTGTTTCTGTTGAAGGCAAAACATATACTTCCATTTCAACAATGCCACAACGGGTTCGGTTGGATTCTCTCAGCTTTTTGCTTGGAAGAAAAGATGCGCTTTACGCCGTTGCAAATTTCCAGGATCCTCCAGGAGTGGAGAATTATTACCAGTTTATAGAGTACATAAATGGACGAAAATTGCCGAATGGGAGAGGCAATTCCGTTTTCAGCGATCGTTTATCGAATGGAAGATATATCAGCCGGGTGATTTATGACGACAGTTCTGATATCAAATCAGGAACTACTTTAACTGTCCAAATGAATTGTATTGATAAAGCCGTTTATAATTATCTGAATGAATTGCAACAGATTTCTGGCGGCGGCAGTGGCTTTTCAAGCCAGGCTCCTGCTAATCCAACAACGAATATTTCAGGTGGTGCTTTAGGATATTTTAGTGCAAATACCGTAACTTCGAAGACCGTAAATATTCCGTAAAAATTCAATTCAGTAAAGCAACAAATAAGATAAATTTCAAGTTTGGGTCAACGTTTTCTTCTGCGTCATCTTTCTTTTATTTTATGATCAACAACCAACCTTTTCCTTTTTCAACAGGAATTTTTCCGTTTATTTTAAATGTTCTTGCATGTTGGAAATTCTTTACAGCCGGCGCTGTGATTATTGCTTTTGCCGAGTTAATGCCTAATTTTTTCCAATCAATTTTTAACGTTATGTCTGTATCAGCATCTGCCCAACTTGCAATCGAAATTAAGGCTTTGCCTTTCTTTTTATAAACGGTTGCCAGCACTTTTTTGTTGCTTGTTTTCACAGGGCAATTGTCGCTCCAATAGCCAATCATTTCGCTTCCTTTCATTCCAAAATTGTCCCACACTTTCCAGATCGGCCGCGGATCTGCATTGTCGCTCCAGGGCATTCTGTTCGTCATTCCATAAATCATTCCCCGCCAAGGATTGCCACCACCCTGCAGCATTTCACCCATCAAACCAAAGGGAATTCCGCTTACCTCTGTAAGAAAAAAATCAGGAGAATTGTGTTCATAATCAAAATATTCTCCGAACCATAAGCGATTTAAATATGGAAAGTGCTCCATGTACAAATTTGCGCTGTTATTCCATCCATCCGCTTTGTCGTATTGATTCGCAGAATGCAAATCAATAATTCCGGGATGACCATCTTTTGTCAAAACTCTTTTGATGCGTTTCATGGTTACGCGATCAAACGCAACATCATCCAAATAAATTCCGTCAATACCTACATTTTGTGTGAGCCAGTTCATTCCTTCCACATAATAATTATGCCAGCGATTCATACCGCTGTTGATCAGCGCTGCATCTTTTAATTCGGGTACAAACCAGCCGGGAATATAATCATAACCAATGTGTTCCTGCAGCCAGCTAAATCCACCGCCTTTGCCGGAAGAATAAATTTCATGTCCCAAACTTCTCAAAGCAAATGTTTCATAGCAATGATCGGAAAGCTCGCGAATGGTGTTATAGATTTTTACTTTCAATCCAACAGCATGTGCAGAGTCAATATATGATTTCATTGCTTTCCAGGCGATAAAAGGGTAATTGATGTAAGGATTAATGGCGGTTCCATGATGAATGTTGATGATCGTTGCCCCGGTTGCTTTTATGCTATCAATCGGTTTGTACGCATGAAAGAATCTGTTTGCCCATTGAAAATCGGTATTGATCGGATGGAAAGGCGTAATCAGTAAATTGAAATTAAAATACAACACATCTCCTTTTTTCATGCTTCTGGGACCACTGTAATTATCGGATAAAATAGAATTTCCTTTTTGAAAAATATCAATGCCGCCTTTGTTGTCATTTCCCCATGAAGTGGGCAGCAGCAAAGGCTTTTGTAAATAAAAATTGGTATTTAAGGGACGCACATAATTTTCATCGCGCAGCGAATAATGCAATCCTGCGTTTACATTTCCAATCCATCCGCCATCCTGGTTTTTATTCGCCACATCCCATTTCCACAAAACACTGTCGGGTCGTTGCTCACCTTTTAAACCAAGGCCCATAATGTATTTTGCTTCCTTTTTTTCAAAAGGAATATGCATGGAAATGTTACTGAGGTCAATATCATTTAGTGCTGTCACTTTTACTTTATAAGAAACAAAACCATCAAATTCTAAAGAACCTTCCACATCCATTTGCAAATCATCGGAAGTATTGGTTGCAGTCCATTGCACTGTTCCCGGTTGTTGCAATTTGTAGTTTACACCTCGTTTTTTAAACAGAATATCTTTGTTGTCTGATTTTTTGATGAAATGAAAATGAATTGGTTCAGTCAGCAGATCATTGGCTTCTTTCTGATAACCGGTCATTTCAGTTGTAAAAAAAGTTTGGATTTGTTTCGGCAATCCTGATTCATCGAGCATCACTTTTCTTCCCAATAAACTGATTTCATTTCCTGAAACTTTCAACGGGGTATAAGGAGCGATAACGGTATTTTGCTGCGCCATTGTTGAGTTTAACCATGTTAATCGCGTCATCTTCCATGGTTCATTTACACCATGATTTTTTGCAGATTCATTTTTTACAACAAGCAAAAGAGTGATTTCCCTGGCAACAGAATTATTATCACTTGTTACGATCACTTTTCCTGTGTACTTTCCCGCAGAAGCATTTTCTGGAATGTTTATTAAGCACCACAAAGGCTGCACATTTCCTTTTTCAACATCCACATTTTTTTGCATTGGATTTCCTTCATAATCGGTTCCTTCAATATTTAAACAAGATATATTTTTTGAAGGAATGCTATTGCCATTTTCGTTTTGTAAATCAGAAAAATGAACCGTAATATTTTTTAAATCTGCTAAAGCATAAATGCCCAATTGATACGCAAAGTTTTCGCCTTTCATTGCCGTATCAGTAAACAAAGTTTTGTTGCCCTTTTGTATCCAGCGTTCAGGAAGATCCGTTTTCATTCTGATAGAATGCAAACGGTCTTCAGGAAAGATCAAAAACGGTTGATTTTTATTTTCTTTAATAATTTTTTCAGTTTCAGATTTTGTTGCAATAATTTCCATCGGATAAAAACTATTGAACGCGTTAATAGACTGGATTTCGTTCACTTTTGCACGAGGAATATTTTTAGTATTGGAAACAAAATTTAGCCAACCTGTCGAAGCGGTGTTTTGAGGGCTCAGGTAAACGCCTTTCGGATAATTGGAACGCCCCTCATTTTTATAAGGCATGTAATAAATGTAATAAATGCCTTTGCCTGAAACAGGTTCAAAATATACTTCGCCTGACTGACGGTTTATGAAACTGGTTTTTACATTCAATACTTTTTGATGCGTTTTTGCATCTTCAATAATAATGCGTTTCAGTTCAGCATGAAAATCTCTCCTTCGCCATTGGATATCAGCTTTTGCAACATTTCCTGTATCGTCAAACTCAACAACGACACGGTGATTTCCAAGAGAATCCGGATTCCAGCAATTGTCACAGTTGGTTCGCGTGATGTCCTGTGAGAAAGCTGAAAAGCCAGAGATTAGAAAAATAAAGAGAAGTAATTTCTTTTCCATTTACCAAAAATTATTTGAAGCTTTTATTATAAAGTGCCAATTGCAATACCGGTTATTTTTTAAAAATAAACATTAAAATAAATAACCGGCAAAACAATCGTTTGCGCAGATTCGCTTCAGCTTTATCAATAAAATATTCAGCTCATTTGAAAAGAGCTAAGCAGAAGAATAAATAAATCTGATTTATAATTTCCCTGGAATGATTTTAAATCAGTTGTTGGTAAACTTATAACCGATTCCTCTTACAGAATGGAAATAGCGTGGATTACGGCTATCTTCTTCAAAATATTTTCTGAAGTTTAAAATAAAATTATCGACAGTACGCGTTGTTGGATAAACATTATAACCCCAAACGGATTGTAGAATTTTTTCACGGGTAACCACTTCGTTTTTATTTTCAATCAGCAGTTTTAAAAGCATCGCTTCTTTTTTAGTCAATGGTACTACTTCACCGCCTTTGGTAGTGCATTCCAGCGATTTAAAATTGATCAGATTTTTTCCAAAATCGTATTGTTCTGCAATTGGTTCTTTAGCAGATATTTTTTTACTTTTATTAATTAAGATTCTCACGCGAATCAGCAATTCCTCGAGACTAAATGGTTTGGTTAAATAATCATCAGCACCTTTTTTTAATCCTAAAACACGATCGGCGCTTTGATTTTTTGCACTCAGCATTAAGATTGGAATTTCTGTATTACTCAGCCTGATATTTTCGCAAACACTGATTCCATCTATTTCCGGAAGCATCACATCCAAAATGATCAGGTCAAAGTATTCGTTATGAATTACTTTTAATGCGTCTGCTCCGTTGTAGGCAGAAGTAACATCGTACCCTTCCATTTCAAAATTTAATTTGAGGGTATCCTGTAAATTTTCTTCATCCTCTACAAGTAGGATAGAATGTTTTTTTGTTGGCATAAAATTGATTTTGTTTTTAGCTTTTTGAAGACCTGAATTGCATTTCAAAAATACAGCCACGAGGTATATTGTTTGTCATACTTATGTCGCCGTGATGCTGTTTCACAATTTCTTTAGAAAGATACAAGCCAAGACCTGTTCCTTTTGTTTGCCTTTGCTCGCCACGAAAATATTTTTCAAAAATTCTTTCTTTTTCTTTTGCACTGATCCCGGATCCTGTGTCAATTACCTGTAGCCTGATTCTTTTATTTTCCTTAAAAACTTTTATCAAAACTACATCCTGTTTTGCTGAATACTTTAGCGCGTTATCTAAAAGATTGTTAATGGCTAGTTGAAGTGAAAGCTTATCACCAATAATGATCGTTTCGTCTTGAATATCTACTTCGATTTTCCTGTCGGGCAAGCGGGCAATAAAATCTTCTGCGCAATCATTGGCAAGTGTGCCGATGTCTATTTTTTCTTTTGTGAGCGTATAGCCACCGGCATCTAACTGGCTTAGCAAAAGCATATTGTTGCACAATGTATTCAGCCGGTTTGCTTCCTGGATCGTGCTTCTGATCAATTTTTGTTGCTGGCTATATTCCAGTTTCCTGATCTGCATCGTTTCCAGGTTTAGTTTAGTAACGGCAATTGGTGTCTTCAATTCATGCGTGATTGCCATCATGAAATTTCGTTGTTGTTGGGACTGAACCAATTGTTTTTTTATAAACCGGAAGACCAATACGGCACCCGTTAAAATCAATAATAAAAAAGTAACTCCTTCACCTATATACTGTGCAATTTTTCTGTGCGCTTCAAATTTTATTCTTCTCTCTTCCTTCAGCCGGTTTGTTTCGTTGCTCTCAATTCCCTGAATTCTAAAATTCACGAGTTCTTTGTTTTGTGTATTAAGCGCAATAAACCAGAATACGAGAGCAGCAAGAATGTAAGCAAGCAAAAACCAATAAAAAACATAGATGACCCGGAGCGGTTTTACAATTAATTTATTTTTGAGCATCCGGTAATCCATGTTTTTCAAAATTTTTGAAAATAACAGAACAGCAAAAGAAACTTCGATAAAAATAAATCAAATTTACATACTTACTTTTTCCACCCTGATGCCAACGTTCAGAATAAAATTGAGTGGATTTTCACGCATGATCTGGGCAACTGAGAAAGTGTAATCTCCGGACGTTTTAAAAGAAAATGGTGCTGCAGAAATATTTTTCCTTACTTCAAAAATATCATCCATCCCGGTTCCCAGCCAGCCTTTTGAATCTGTCCCCAACACTACATTTACATTTTGAAAACGCATCGAATCTTTCGGGGTTTTTAAACCGATCCTAAGCCAGATATTATTGTATTGATAAAGATCTGTATGGCGCAAAACGACGTAAACATTATATAGCGAAGTGGTATCATTAATGTGAAATGAAAACTGCGGCACATCATTATAAAACCATTGCTGGGATGGAATTACAGCTTGTTTTTCAAAAAGATTTATCTTGATACACGAGACAAGAACTGCAGACACGAATATGATTAAACAGAGTTTTTTCAAGCTGATTTTTTTACAAAAATACTTTGTTTTTTGAGTTGTAGTAAAATAGCAAATCAAAGAAGATTAAAAGTTTGTTCTTTTATTTTTTCCAGCTCATCTTTCATGAGCACAACGCTTTTTTGTATTTCCGAATCATAAGCTTTGGAACCGGTTGTATTTATTTCACGGCCGATTTCCTGTACAACAAAAGACAATTTTTTTCCTTTAGCTTCCTCATCATTATTGAGGATGGAAATAAAATATTCGCAATGATTTTTGAGGCGCACCTGTTCTTCACGGATGTCAATCTTTTCGATATAATAAATCAATTCCTGTTCAAGGCGGTTGGTATCATAATTTTCTTTTCCTACATTTTCTTCCAGCAGATCGATTAGTTCTTTTTTCATTCTTTTTCTTCTTTCAGGTTCCAGTTTTAAAATCGCATCTTCCTGTTTCTGAATATTTTTTATCCTCAAACGAAGTTCCTTTTCCAAAGATTTACCTTCTTCAATCCTGTGCGTGTTCAATTCGAGCAACGCCGCTTCTATCACGCCTTTCAGGTGTTTCCAGTCTGATTCATCCAATACTTCATTGCTCGGGGAAACTACTTCCGGCAATCGCAATAATGCTGCTAAAACTGCATTCGTATCAATAGATAATTCAGCAGCAAGAACCTCAATCTGTTTGTAATAAGATTTGATCAGATCTGTGTTAATTACAACTGGTTTTGTGGAACCATTTTGTTTAATGAATATTAAACATTCAATAGTGCCACGGAACAGACTCTCTTGTATTAAACTTCTTATATCGAATTCATAAATCTTTGTGATTGGAGGAATTTTTAAATTAACATCAAGTTGTTTTCCATTCAGTGATTTTATTTCCACCAGATATGTTTTATCGCCAATAGTTTGTTCTGCTCTTCCAAATCCTGTCATTGATTTTATCATCTTTATTTTCTTTTTTAATTTTTAGCAAGTTATACAATTCCTGTTTAGATATTATTTTCATTTTACCAGGAAGTAAATTATCCAAAGTGATTTTTTCAATGCGGTACCTGATTAATCTTAATGTAGGAAAACCAACAGCAGCCGTCATCTTACGCACCTGCCTGTTTTTTCCTTCTTTTAAAATTATTTTTATCCAGCTGTCAGGAACTGATTTTCTAAAACGAATTGGTGGATTTCTTTCAGTTACATTTGGGGAGTGACTAAACCTTTTTACAATGCATTTTTTTGTGCGATACATCTTTCCATTGATGTTAACCAAAACTCCTTCTTGCAGTTTCTCAATTGCATCTTCAGAAATATTTCCATCTACCTGAACCCAATATTCTCTTTCATGTTCATTGATTGGATCTAATAAATTTTGATTCAGTTTTTTGTCATCGCTTAAAATCAATACACCCTCACTGTCGTAGTCCAAACGGCCGATCGGATAAACATTTGAAGGCACATCAAAAAAATCTTTCAATGTTTTTTTATGATCTGTTGACGAAAATTGCGACAATACATTGAATGGTTTATGAACAATAAAATATTTATTCAAAAGGTTTTTCTTTAAAGATTTTTAATGAAACATTTTTCAAAAAAACATGCATTAAAAATAATAAAGCCCGACAAGAAATGCACGGGCTTTGTTATATGGATGGGTTAGTAAGTACAGGAAATAAATTTCCCTACACAATATTAAAAATAATTTTCACGATAAGAAAAAATATTTCAAAAATTTTTATCAACATCTTTAAAATGCTGTGTGGATAAACATGAAAAAAATACTGAGCAAAAAGTTTTTATCGAAATTTGCAACAGGAAAAATTTGTATTGAGTATTAGAAGGATTTTTTTTCATTCTTCCAAAGTCTCTACAGTAAAGGCTTCTATTCGTTATCTTTTTTTATTTCTTACAAAATGCAAAACCGGTTTATTTGTTTTTTTGCTGAGCGCTTAATTATTTTTTTTCATCAGCATGCGTCTGTTAAATTTTTTTTTTAAAGAAATTGTTTATCATTTTTTGGAAAAAATGTCGTTCAATTTTTCAAACTTTATCTTTGATGCTTTAATTATTTTTTATGAAGTTTCCGTCTCCCGTTTCTGCAAATTGGATCGCAGAATTTATCAATGCAAAAATTTCAGGTAAAGAAAATTCTTTTGCTACAGGTGTCAATGAAATACACAAAGTAAAAACCGGTGATATTGTTTTTGTAGATCATCCCAAGTATTACGAGGCTTGTCTTAACAGCGCTGCCACATTCATCATTATTAATGCTGACAAAGAAGTTCCTGAAGGGAAGACTTTATTTATCGTTGATGATCCTTTTGAAGCTTATTTAAAAATTGTCAACCACTTTAAACCATTCGTTGCTTCTGATAAAATGATTAGCAACAGTGCTAAAGTTGGAAAGAATTCTATCATTATGCCGAATGTTTTTTTAGGAAATAATGTGATCATTGGTGACGATTGTATCATTCATCCTAACGTTGTTATTTACGATGGTTGTATAATTGGCAATCATGTAGAAATACACTCCGGAACAGTAGTCGGCAGTGATGCTTTTTATTTTAATACAAAAAAGAATCGTGAAAACTGGTATAAAAAAATGCAAAGTTGCGGGCAGGTTGTGAGTCATGATTTCGTTGAAATAGGTGCCAACTGTACCATTGACCGTGGTGTGAGTGATTCCACCATCATCGGCGGTGGTACGAAACTCGACA